>CAJTXH010000001.1 GCA_910580005.1 uncultured Lachnospiraceae bacterium
TATTTTTACATAAACTACATCCTGTGCATCTCTACGCATGTGTTAATAAAGATGCTTTAAAAATCCTTCCCTATTTAATATAGGTATTTTTAGAATTTTCAGGGTTGTTTTACTGTTCAGTTATCAATGTTCTGTTACAGGCTTGTCCTCCTGTTTATGTTGCTGTTCTTTCTTGCGTCAGCATTTATTACTATACTACTTTTGCAACATCTTGTCAATACCTTTTTTTACTTTTTTTAACATTTTTCTAATATATCTTTAAGTAACCTGGTATCAAACAGAGTTGCAACGGAGAAAGAGGGATTTGAACCCTCGCGCCGCGTAAACGACCTACACCCTTAGCAGGGGCGCCTCTTCAGCCTCTTGAGTATTTCTCCAATATTTGGCATCATTACCGCCGAACAAAAATTATTCTAACAATATTTTTATCACTTGTCAACTACTTTTTAGAAATTTTTTAAATTTTTTCTAAAAGCCTCTTTTAAGCTTTAAATATACTCAACTATTGTATGTTATATTATCTTATATGGCAATTAATTTATACATTATTATATAAATTATTCTTCTTATTATCTATAACTACTATTACAGGAAAATTTTCAACCTCAAGCTTTCTTATAGCTTCTGTGCCAAGATCATTATATGCTATTACCTCTGATTTTTTTATACATTTAGATAATAAAGCCCCTGCTCCTCCTATTGCAGCAAAATATACAGCATTATTTTTATTCATTGAATTAATAACTTCTTCTGAACGTCTGCCTTTACCTATCATGCCTTTTAACCCATTTTCTAATAAAAGTGGTGTATATTTATCCATTCTGCTGCTTGTTGTAGGACCTGCTGACCCTATTACTTGTCCCTCCCTGGCAGGTGATGGCCCAAGATAATAAATTATATTGTTCTTTAATTCAAATGGTATTTCCTTACCATCTAATAATGCTTCATACATTCTTTTATGTGCTGCATCCCTTGCAGTATATATAGTACCACTTATATACACAAAGTCCCCTGCCAAAAGCCCCTCTGCCACATCTGCAGATATAGGGGCTGTTATATATTTTTCCATTATAAAACCTCCAAAATAGTTATATAACCCTTGTCTTATGCCTGTTTACATGGCAACACATATTTACTGCTACTGGAAGCCCTGCTATATGTGACGGGTAAACTTCAATATTAATGCCTAGTGCTGTTGTACTTCCGCCAAGGCCTCCTGGCCCAGTTCCCAGGCTGTTAATTTCGTTTAATAATTCATCTTCAAGCTTTTTAATATGTTCCAGGCTGTTGTGTGAATTAATATCCCTTATAAGTGCCTTTTTGGCAAGGATTGTACATTTTTCAAATGTACCCCCTATGCCAACACCTATTACAAGAGGAGGACACGCATTAGGTCCTGCAAGCTTTACAGTTTCAATAACTGCTTCTTTTACGCCTTCTATACCATCAGAAGGTTTTAACATATAAACACGGCTCATATTTTCACTCCCAAACCCTTTCGGGGCAACAGTAATTTCAAGCTGGTCACCAGGCACAATTTCATAATGTATTATTCCAGGAGTATTATCATTAGTATTTTTCCGTATTAAAGGGTCACCTACGACAGATTTTCTTAAATATCCTTCTGCATACCCCTGCCGTATCCCTTCATTAACAGCATCTTCTATACAACATCCTTCTATATGCACATCCTGCCCTATTTTTAAAAATACAACAGCCATTCCTGTGTCCTGGCATATTGGTATATTTTCATTTTCAGCAATATACATATTTTCTTTTAACTGCTCTAATATCTTCCTGCCAGTCCCACTGGTTTCAGACAAGGCAGCCGAAATAATACTGTCTTTAACATCAGGGGAAAGCGTATAATTAGCTTCTATGCACATTTCTTTAATATTTTTTATAATTATATCTGTTGTAATATTTCTCATACCTATACCCTGTCTTTCTTTGTTCTGCATGCATCACTTAATACTTGTTACTATTCATGGATATGCCTGTTCATAGTAGCAAATAGAACTTATCAGCATTAGTTCCTGTTGCCAGATGTTTCTTCCCCTTCTTCTGGAATTGTATCACGTACTCTTGTCATGCTTGCAACTACAATATCTTTCTTTTCAGAGTCCATATCAATAAGCTTAACACCAGATGTTACACGACCTAATATTGAAACTTCACTGACCATAAGCTGTATTATTATTCCCTCAGTGTTGATAATCATAACCTCGTTATCTTCATTTATCGCTTTGGCTGCTACAACATTACCAGTTTTACCAGTAATCTTGTAACATTTAATACCCTTGCCGCCACGTTTCTGTAAAGGAAATTCACTAATTTCTGTACGCTTGCCCATTCCAAATTCTGATACAAACAACATAAAACTGCCCTGGGAACTTAGCTGCATTGCAACTACTTCATCGTCATATGACAAATTCATACCTATTACACCCATAGATGCCCTGCCTGTAGAACGTACATCTTTTTCATTAAACCTTATGCAGTGGCCATGCTTTGTTACCATAATTATATCTTGGCAGTCATTGGTTACTTTAACTTCTATAAGTTCATCATCATCACGCAGGTTTATTGCCTGTAGTCCGGATTTTCTTATATTCCTGTATTCACTTGCTAGTGTTTTCTTCACCAGTCCATTTTTAGTTGCCATAAATAAATATGTTTCATCATCAAGTTCACTCATTGTTATCATGGCAGTAATTTTTTCCCCTGGCATTAGCTGTATAAGGTTAATTATAGCTGTACCACGTGCTGGCCTGCCACTTTCTGGTATTTCATATGCTTTTATTTTATAAGAACGCCCTGTATTAGTAAAAAACATAATATCATGATGTGTAGTTGTCATGACCATACGCTCAATGTAATCATCATCAATAGTTTGCATACCCTTTATGCCTTTACCTCCACGGTGCTGGCTCTTAAAATTATCAACAGGCATACGTTTAATATAGCCTAGCTTGGTCATGGTTATTATCGTATTCTGCTTTGTTACAAGGTCTTCAACAGATATGTCATATTCATCATACCCAACAGATGTCCTTCTGTCATCACCATATTTATTACGTATCTCAATAATTTCTTCTTTTATAACATCCAGGAGAACATTACGGTCTGAAAGTATTCTTTTATATTCTGCTATTTTTTCCTGTAGTTCTGCATATTCGTTTTCTATTTTCTCTCTTTCCAGGCCTGTAAGCGCACGTAGCCTCATATCAACTATTGCCTGTGCCTGTGCATCAGTAAGTGAAAATCTTCCAGATAGTTTTTCCTTAGCCTCTGCTGTACTTTTTGATGAACGTATAATTGATATAACTTCATCAATATTATCAAGGGCAATTAACAAACCCTCTAAAATATGTGCCCTTTCCTCTGCCTTATTAAGTTCATATTTTGTGCGGCGTGTTACTACTTCTTCCTGGTGCTTAAGGTAATATTTAAGCATCTGGAGTATATTCATAACAACAGGCTCATTATTAACAAGTGCAAGCATAATTACCCCGAATGTATCTTGTAACTGTGTATGTTTATAGAGCTGGTTAAGGACGATATTAGGGTTTACATCCCTCCTTAACTCAATACATACCCTCATTCCCTCCCTGCTTGTTTCATCACGCAGGTCTGTTATGCCATCAACTCTTTTGTCACGGTGCAGTTCTGAAATTTTTTCAATAAGTTTTGCCTTATTTACCATATATGGAAGCTCAGTAACTACTATCCTGTTTTTTCCATTGTCCATTGGCTCAATATTGGTAACTGCACGTACCCTTATTTTACCACGCCCTGTCCTGTATGCCTGTTCTATTCCCTTTGTACCCAGAATTTCTGCACCAGTTGGAAAATCTGGCCCTTTTATAATGTCTAATATCTCCTCCATAGCTGTTTCTTTATCCGACTGTACATTTTCAATAATCTTTAAAACGCCATCTATAACTTCCTTTAAGTTATGTGGAGGTATATTAGTAGCCATTCCTACTGCAATTCCTGATGTACCATTTACAAGAAGATTGGGAAATCTTGAAGGCAGGACTACTGGCTCTTTTTCTGTTTCGTCAAAGTTAGGTACAAAATCTACAGTATCTTTATTAATGTCAGCAAGCATTTCCATTGAAATTTTACTAAGCCTTGCCTCTGTATAACGCATTGCCGCAGCCCCATCACCGTCCACAGAGCCAAAATTACCATGGCCGTCTACTAATGGATACCTTGTTGACCAGTCCTGTGCAAGGTTTACCAGTGCACCATAAATAGAGCTGTCACCATGAGGATGGTATTTACCCATTGTATCACCAACAATACGTGCACATTTACGGTGCGGTTTGTCAGGGCCATTATTAAGTTCAATCATTGCATACATAATACGCCTCTGTACAGGTTTAAGACCATCCCTTACATCAGGAAGTGCTCTTGAAGCAATAACAGACATAGCATAATCTATGTATGACTCTTCCATAGTGTCCTTTAAATCAACATCACTTATTTTGTCAAATATCTTTTCATCCATTATTAATCCTCCATGCCTACAGAAACGGCATTAATAGAGATAATTCCAGCCTAACTCTATTCTGCATCTGCTATATATCCAGGTTTTTAACAAACTTTGCATTAGCCTCAATAAATTCACGTCTTGGCTCAACTTTATCACCCATAAGTGTATTAAATACTACATTTATCTTTGCTTCTTCTTCCCTGTCTACATTTACACGCAAAAGTATCCTTTTTTCAGGGTCCATTGTAGTTTCCCACAACTGGTTAGCATCCATTTCCCCCAATCCTTTATAACGCTGGATTTTATTATTTTCACGTCCAATCTCTGCAAGTATCTGCTTTAATTCTGCATCATCATAAGCATAACGGACTGTCTTATTTTTTTCAATTTTATACAATGGCGGCTTTGCAAGGTAAACATGCCCTTTACGGATAAGGTCAGGCATAAACCTGTAAAGGAATGTAAGCATAAGGGTTGCAATATGTGCACCATCAACATCTGCATCCGTCATAATAACAATTTTATTATAACGCAGTTTATCTATATTAAAATCTTCACCAATACCTGTGCCAAAAGCTGTAATCATAGCCTTTATCTCATTATTTACAAGGATTTTGTCAAGCCTGGATTTCTCTACATTAAGTATCTTGCCACGAAGAGGCAGTATTGCCTGGGTTGCCCTGTTTCTTGCAGTTTTAGCACTTCCCCCTGCCGAATCACCCTCAACTATATATATCTCGCAATTTTCAGGGTTTTTATCACTACAGTCTGCAAGCTTACCTGGAAGTGCTGTGCTGTCAAGAGCAGTTTTGCGCCGTGTCAAATCCCTTGCCTTGCGTGCAGCATCCCTTGCACGCTGGGCAAGAATTGCTTTGTCACATATAACCTTAGCAATGGCAGGGTTCTGCTCAAGAAAATATGTCAGTTGTTCAGTTACAACAGAGTCAACTGCCCCTCTTGCTTCACTGTTGCCAAGCTTCTGCTTTGTCTGCCCCTCAAACTGTGGCTCGCTTATCTTGATGCTTATAATAGCTGCTAGCCCTTCTCTTATATCCTCACCTGAAAGGTTTGGCTCATTTTCTTTTATAATTTTATTCTTTCTTGCATAGTCATTAAAAGTCTTAGTAAGTGCATTTTTAAAACCAGCCAGGTGTGTGCCTCCTTCTGGTGTTATAATATTATTTACAAAGCTATATGTGCTGTCCTGATAAGAGTCATTATGCTGCATTGCAACTTCAACATATATATCTTTCCTCTGGCCCTCACAATAAATAATTTCTTCATACAGTGGGTTCTGGCTTTTATTAAGATATTCAACATATTCCTTTATTCCGCCTTCATAATGGAATGTACGGATTTTAGGTTCTTGCTGTCTTTTATCAACCAATGTTATTTTAAGCCCTTTTGTAAGGAATGCTATTTCTCTTAACCGTTCTCTTAAGACTTCAAAGTCAAATACTGTTTCTTCAAAAATTTCCTTATCAGGCAAAAATACAACTTCTGTTCCTGTTTTATTAGTTTCACCTGTTTCTGTAAGAGGAAACATAACTTTTCCACGCTCATATCTCTGGTGGTACTTTTTCCCATCCATATGGACTGTCACTTCCAGCCATTCAGAAAGGGCATTTACAACAGAAGCGCCAACGCCATGAAGCCCTCCTGACACTTTATAACCGCCACCGCCAAACTTGCCACCTGCATGGAGTATTGTAAATACAACTTCTACTGCTGATTTTCCAGCTTTATGGTTTATACCAACAGGAATGCCACGTCCATTATCAATTACACATATAGAATTACCTTCGTTTATAGTAACCTCTATTTCTGTACAATAGCCTGCTAAAGCCTCATCTACAGAATTATCTACAATTTCGTATACCAGATGATGAAGTCCACGGGCTGATGTGCTGCCAATATACATACCTGGCCTTTTACGTACTGCCTCAAGCCCTTTAAGAATTTGTATCTGGTCAGCTTCATATTTGCCATTCACTTCTGTTCCCATAATTACCTCACATTTCCCGTGCACCTATACGGAATACAAGCCTGGGCGCACGTATACAGGCCTGCATTATTTTTCAAGAATAACAGTACCATCCATTATACGGAAAACTTTATCAAGTGAAAGCCTGCTGTCAATAAACTCTTCCAGGCCTGTACATGTTATTATTGTCTGTATATCATTAATACTATCTAGTAAATAGTTTTGCCTGTTTCTGTCCAGTTCAGACAAAACATCATCCAATAAAAGAACTGGTGTATCATTTGTTACTTCTTTTACAAGTTCTATTTCTGCAAGTTTCAAAGATAGTGCACAAGTCCTCTGCTGGCCCTGTGAACCATATTTCCTTATATCTACACCATTATTTATAAAACATAAATCATCTTTATGTGGTCCTGTGCTTGTTGACAAAAAATGTAAATCTTTCTCCCTGGCTTTTTTTAAAGCAAAAAGAAAATTTTCTGCTTCTACATCTGGCTCATATAAAAGTTCTATATGCTCCCTGCCACCAGTAAGTCTTTCATTTATTTTTTTAGTTATTATAGATAATTTTTGAATAAATTTCTCACGTGCAATAATAACTTTTGAACCAAACTCAGTTAATTTTTCATCCCATATATCCAGTGTATTGCATAAAGATGGTTTAAAACTAATTTGTTTTAAAAGTTTGTTCCTTTGCATAAGAGCTTTATTATATTCTCCCAGCTCATATAGATAAACTTTATCAAGCTGTGACAGTTCAAGGTTTATAAAACGCCTTCTTTCAGATGGTCCGTTCTTCACGATTTTTAAATCCTCAGGTGAAAAAAATATTATATTTACAAGCCCTAAAAGCTCACTTGAACGTTTTATAGGAATACCATCTATTGCTATTCCTTTTGCCTTGCTCTGCCGTAGATGTATATCTATTTTATGCTGTATCTGTTTTTTCTCAATAAACATACGTATGTGTGATTCATCATTTCCAAGTTTTATAAGTTCCTTATCCTTGCACCCTTTGTGTGATTTTGTAGTACCACACACAAAAACAGCTTCGAGGATATTTGTCTTTCCCTGGGCATTATCACCATAAAGTATATTTGTACGGCTGTGAAATTCAAGTTTTGCATTGTTATAATTTCTAAAACTGCCAACTTCAACAGAATTAATCTCCATAAATTTTAATCCCTATGCCTTGCTAACTGTTACCTGGCTGCCATTGTACTCAAAAATATCACCAACATAAAGTTTCCTGCCTCTTCTTGTGTCAGTTCCACCATTAACCTTTACTTCTCCATTCTGTACAACAACCTTAGCTTCAATGCCTGATGAAACAAGGCCTGCAAGTTTTAATGCTTGTCCAAGTTTAATAAAATCATCTTTTATTGTTATATTTTGCATAAATTCCCTCATTTCTGCGCTGCCTTTTGTGCATAATCCAACTCCATATAAGGTTAAATATTAAAATTAACAGGAAGGATAAGATATATATATGTTTCTTCTTTATCCCTTATAAAACATGGAGCTTTAGGGTTTATCATATACATAGTTATTTCTTCTTCATCAATAACCCTGAGTGCATCCATAAGAAACCTTGGATTAAAACCAATAAGTATATCCTTGCCTTCTTTTGCTGCATCAATTTCTTCATCCATAGAACCTATAGAAGAATTTATTGCAAATCCCATGCTGTTATCTTTCACATCAATTATTACAGGTTTTTTTTCAGATTCTTTTATAAGAAGTGTAGTCCTGTCAATACAATCAAGCATTTCTCTTTTATTAACTGTAACTTTAGTTTCATAATCACTTGACAGCATTTTATCAATTTTATAATATTCCCCTTCTATAAGCCTTGATAAAACAATGGTATTTTCAAATTCAAAAAGTACATGTTTATCTGTAAAAAATATATGTACCTCATCTTCCCTGCCACCTGAAAGTATCTTAACAATTTCATTAAGTGTCTTACCCGGAATAATAACACTTATATTTCCATATGTTTCATTAAGTATAATTTTTCTTATAGAGATCCGGTGACCATCTAATGAAACAATTTTTAATTCATTGCCATGTATTTCAATCAGTTCCCCAGTCATAACTTTTGTATTTTCATTATCAGATATTGAAAATACAGTCTGTCTTATTATTTCCTTTAATGTAAATTGGGATATTACAACCTTATTTTGTTTATATATTTGTGGAAGGAAAGGAAATTCTTCAGCAGATTTGGCTGAAATATTAAATTTGGCTTTGCCACAGCTTATATTAAGGTTATAATTATTATCTACATTTATATTTACTTCGTCAGAGGGAAGCTTACGTACAATTTCAGACAAGACTTTAGCACCAGCAGCAACTGAACCTTCTTCAATTATCCTGCCTTCTATAATAGTTTCAATGCCAATCTCAAGGTCATTGGCTGTAAGTTTTATCCTGCCTTCTTTTACTTCAATAACAATGCAATCAAGTATTTCCATTGTAGATTTATTAGGTACTGCTTTTAATACTATATTTATACCTTCTAAAAGCTGTTGCTTGCCACAGATTATATTCATTGTGTATAACTCCTTTCGGGTTTTTCTAAAAAAAATAAAATAAAAAATATATAAAATTACAGCAGCAGCCGTAGTAGGGGCTGTTGAAAAGTTGAAAAGTGCTTCCGGTCTTAGAAACCATTAAAAAATCCGGCTTTGATAACACATTTGGTAACTTTCTGATAGCTGTTGAAAAGCCAATATTTATAAACATTGCAAATATTTTCCTAAAATGGCGTAATTTCATATTTCCTCAGAAAATGTTTATTTGTGCATTCTTAATCAACACTATTGTTGATAATCCAAACTAGTTTGGATTAATTTTTTTATTAAGGACATCAAGGGTTTTTTTAAGCTCTTCGTTGTCCTGGCCGTTTTTAAGTTTTTTTTCTATTAGTTCAATACTATGCAGTATGGTAGAATGATGCCGGTTGCCTAATTTGCTTCCTATATCAGCAAGTGAATTTCCTGTAAGTTCCCGGCACAAATACATGCATATATGGCGTGGGAATACAATATTGGAATTACGTTTGGAGGATAGCAAATCTTTAACAGTAATTCCAAAATGGTCTGCAACAGTTTCGGAAATATATTCTACAGTTATTTCCCTTCGCATATTAGGATTTATCATATCTGCAAGTGCTTCTTTGGCAAGTTCCATAGTAATTTCTTTATCACAAAGGTTGGAAAAAGATATTACTTTATTAATTGCACCCTGTAGCTCCCTTATATTAGAAACAATATTGCTTGCAATATAATCCAGTATATTATCATCAAGAGTTATATTTTCTTCTGATACCTTTTTGCGTAGTATTGCCATACGTGTTTCGTATGTTGGCTGTTTCACATCTACAGTAAGTCCCATTTCAAAACGTGAACGAAGCCTTTCTTCAAGCATTGTCATGGTCGAGGGATGCTTATCACTTGATATAATTATCTGTTTCTGTGATTCATACAAGTGGTTAAATGTATGAAAAAATTCAAGCTGTGTTGATTCTTTTCCTATAATAAATTGTATATCATCTATTAAAAGAACATCAACATTCCTGTATTTATTACGAAACTCCTGGCGGGCTGTTGAATGTTCATTTTTACTATCACGTACTGCGTCCACTATTTCATTAGTAAAAGTTTCACTTGTAACATATATAACCTTTTTGCTTTTATCATTTTCAAGGATGTAATTGGCTATTGCATGCATAAGATGTGTCTTGCCAAGTCCAGGCCCTCCGTATATAAACAACGGGTTATAAGTATCTCCAGGTTCTTCAGCTACTTTAAGTGACGCAGCATGTGCATAATCATTATTATCACCTACGATAAATGTATCAAAAGTATAATTGGGGTTTATAGAAGGGTTTAAACGCACTTTTTTTAAATCCTTTTCCTGTAGCTGGTCATTATTTTTTAAATCCAGGGCAGTCAGCGAAATGTAAGAAAGTTCGTAATGCACACCTGTTATTTCTTCTATTGCAACTGATAAAAACCTGTTATATTTTTTTTCTATAAAAGATTTGCTGTTGCCAATATTTATATCATCTATTAAAATAGTAATTTTATTGTCCTCTACCGAATATATACTTAAAATTTTAATGAAAGTGCGGTATGAAACATCTGTAATATCAAAACTTACTTTCATATGTTCTAGTATTTCTTCCCACCTTTGATACAGTTCATTTTCCAAAGTTTTATACCTCGTTTCCCAGTCTGAATATCTTTAAAGTAAATTGGTTTTCTGCGATAGGCGAAATTATCACATCATATAGTCCATTTTATATCAAATAAGTAGAAAATACAAGCTAAATGGAAGAATAAAGCTTGTTAATATGTGAATTTAATTTTGTGTGGGTTTTGTTGATAAGTATATTAATTGTGTATTTAACAACTTTCCGGCAGTTATTAACACTAAATCCACAAAAATTGTGGATAACTATGTAAAGTGTTAAAAAGTAAAAAAAATGTCGGGTTTTTGCTTAAAAAGTGGATACTGTGGATAACTTTGTGGATAACTGTGGAAAGTTATCAGACAGAGATTATAGTTATCCACAAATTGTGCACAATTTGTTCATAACTTATTGCAAAGAACAATATTATCTACAAAAGTAGATGGCTGTGTTTATTAAATCAGGCTTATTTCTTCATATTGTGGATTTCGTTATTCTTAACATGTAGAATAACAATATTATAAAATAGTTTCTTCCTATTATAATGTGTTTAAAATAATTAACAAGTCCACTATACTGGGTATTAACAAAAATAACATGTGGATAATATTGTGGATAAGTTCCGGATATTATGATATACCTGGTGTATTTGGCATAGATTATGAAAAAATTTATGAAACAGATGTTTTTTAGGCATATTTTACTTGACGAAATAGAATTTTGCTAATATAATATGAGATACACGTGATTTTGCGTATTTAATAAAAAGGAGGTGCTTTAAGAATGAAGATGACATTCCAGCCTAAGAAAAAGTCCAGAAAAAGAGTTCATGGATTTAGAAAAAGAATGCGTACAGCTAATGGCAGAAAAGTTTTATCTAACAGGAGAGCAAAAGGAAGACATAAGTTATCCGCATAGGTCGCAGTTATGTGGCCTTTTCTTCTATAGTAAAAGTCCCGCTTTAGCGGCAGAGGGATTATTGTGTTTGTATCAATTAGAAAGAATTATGAATTTTTGAATGTATATCACCATGGTAAATCCTATGCTAATAAGTACCTGGTTATGTATATATTAGATAACCATTTGCCTGTTAATAGATTTGGTATTACTGTCAGTAAAAAAGTTGGGAATAGTGTTATTAGGCATAGGGTGACCAGGTTGATAAGAGAAAGTATCAGATTGAATGAAAAACAGTTCGCCATAGGTTATGACATTGTTATAGTAGCCAGGAATACAGCCAGAGGTAAAGTGTATAAAGATATTGAAAGTGCAGTCTTGCATCTTGGCAGGATTCATAAGATTGTAAAGAAATAAGGTAATTATGAAAAAAATAATGGTGTTTATTATAAATTTATATCAGAAATTTTTATCTCCCTTAAAAGGAAGACCTGCGTGTATTTATACACCTACTTGTTCACAGTATGCCATAGAGGCACTTGAGAAGTATGGTTTTTTCAAGGGGAGTTTTTTAGCTGTAAGGCGTATTTTAAGATGTCACCCTTTTGCAAGGGGCGGTTATGACCCAGTACCATAACTGTTGCTTTTAGATGGCGCAGGAGGACTTTAGAACTATGAATGTGATTTTGACAACATACCAGGGTGCAATATTAGGGCCTGTTGCGAAAGTGTTAGGGTATATTTTACAAGCATTGTATTCCTTGTTATCAAATTTTGGAATTGAGAATACAGGTATATGTATTATACTTTTTACTTTTATAGTAAATGCATTAATGCTTCCAATGCAGATTAAACAGCAGAAATTTTCAAAAATGTCTGCAATTATGAATCCTGAAATACAGGAAATACAGAAGAAATATAAGAATAAAAAAGACCAGGAGTCACAACAAAAGATGTCATTAGAAACACAGGCTGTATACCAGAAATATGGTGTAAGTCCTGCAAGTGGCTGTCTTCCAATGCTGATAACGTTTCCGATTTTATTTGCATTATACAGGGTTATTTATAATATACCTGCATATGTTCCACAGATATATGATATTTACAGCGGGCTTGCAGAACAGATACAGGCAGCAGGTATTACAGTTGAACAGCTTTCTGATATGGTTATGGCTAAGACTTATGTTATTACTGATGCAGTCCGGTCAGCAACAGAAAGCAATGATTTAAGTTATTATGTAGATGTTCTTGGACAGTTTAATGAATTAGCCTGGAAAGAACTTATGAAAAGTTATCCTGATTTGGAAAGTGTTATTACAAATGTATCAAATACATCAAAACACATTAATTCATTTTTAGGGTTAAATATTGCTGATAATCCAGGTATTAAAAGCGTAAGTATAATAATACCTGTACTTTCTGTTATAACACAGATTTTAAGTATTAAAATAAGTATGGCTGGCACTAAAGATACAATGAACCAAAATAATAATCCTACAGCAGCATCAATGAAAATGATGAATAATGTAATGCCTATTATAACTGGTCTTATGTGCTTTATGTTCCCTATAGGTGTGGGCATATACTGGATTGCAGGTAATATATTCAGGATTTTCCAGTCACTAGGAATAAATCTGTATTTTAAAAATATGGATATGGATGCAGAACTTGAAAAAAATATTGAAAAAGCAAAAAGACGCTATGAAAAGATGGGTGTTGACCCTAATAAAGCAATGCAGGAAATTGCCAAGAAAAGGACAAGTACAATTAGTACAAATACAACAGATAGTAAAAATACAAAGGGTGATATTAGTAAGAATGTTAATAGTGTAAAGAATAGTAAAAGTAATTATAAAACAGGCGGTAATAAAAAATATAAAGAGGGAAGCATTGCTTCATATGCTAATATGATGGCAAGGGATTCAAATGATAAAAATTAATTGGAAAAGATAGGATTTTTTGTTTATTGGACAGAATGGAGGAGATTATGTCTGAGTGGAAGGAATTTACAGCAAAAACTGTTGATGAAGCTTTGACTAATGCATTGGTGCAGCTTGAAACTACCAGTGATAAGGTTGAATATGAAATTATAGAAAAAGAAAGTCCTGGAATACTCGGGCTTTTCAGTAAGCCAGCAAAAATACGTGTAAAAGTTAAACTTGATATTAAAGATATTGCTGTTGCTTTTCTTAACAAAGTTTTTGATGCAATGGATTTAGTAGTTGATATAAAACTGGATTATAATGAACTGGAAAACCAGATGAATGTAGACCTCAGTGGTGATGAAATGGGTATTCTTATTGGAAAGAGGGGGGCAACGCTTGATTCATTACAATATCTTTTAAGCCTTGTTATTAATAAGAATACAGAAAATTATGTTAAAGTTAAGCTTGACACAGAAAATTACCGTGAAAGAAGAAAGGAAACTCTTGAAAACCTTGCAAGAAATCTTGCACATAAGGTTAAACGAATACACCGTCCAGTATATCTTGAACCAATGAATCCATACGAACGGAGGGTTATACATTCTGCATTACAGAAGGATAAGTATGTTGAAACCCATAGTGAAGGTGATGAGCCGTACCGTAAAGTTGTAATTACATTAAAACCTGGTGTTGATATAGGGTATGAGCGTAAGGGAAAATACCAGTATGGCAACAGATATAATGGCAACAGTAGAGGAAATTACCGTAAGAGAGGTAATGATTACTACAATAATAAGAGAAATTATAATAACAGGAATGAAGAAAACCTGGACAGTAGCATATATAATGAAAAAGCAGAAGAAGAGAATGGATAAGTTTTACTATTTACAGGTATGTTGTTTATAGTAAAGGGGCTGGTTACAGCCTCTTTTTTTGAATTAAAAGAAAGGCGTAATGTTTTATGTATAATAATACTATTGCAGGAATTGCAAGCGGGATGGGCGGAGGAATAGGAATAATACGTATTAGTGGAGACAAAGCGTTAGAAGCTGCAGGAAAAATTTTCCGGACTAAAAGTTTTATAGATAAGAAACTTGGAAAAGTTAAAAAAGATATTGAATGGAATTTTAATTATTTTAATAATAAAAAAACACATACAATAAATTATGGCTTTATTACAGATGGTGATGATATTGTAGATGAGGTTATGGTACTTTTAATGAAAGCACCTAACAGTTATACTAAAGAAGATGTGGTAGAAATTGATGCACATGGAGGACCTTTTGTTGTAAGAAATATATTAGAATTATTATTTAAAAATGGCGTTAAGCCAGCAGAACCAGGTGAATTTACAAAAAGGGCATTTTTAAATGGAAGAATAGATTTATCACAAGCAGAAGCGGTTATGAAAATAATATCTTCCAAAAGCAGTTTTGCTTTAAATAGTGCAGTTAAGCAGTTAGAGGGAAGTGTATCAGTATATATTGGGGAAATAAGGCAGGGAATACTAAGAAATATAAGCCAGATAGAAGCAGCACTTGATGACCCTGAACATTATGATTTAGATAAATATACAGACAGCATATTAAAAGATATGGAAGAGGAGATTAATAAATTACAGGGATTGCTGGAACGTTTTAATGATGGGCGGATTAAATCAGAGGGAATTAATACAGTTATTGCAGGAAAGCCAAATGCAGGAAAATCTTCTCTCATGAATCTCCTGTTAGATGAAGAAAGGGCAATAGTTACAAATGTTGCTGGAACGACACGTGATATAATAGAAGAAACTGTTTATCTTGATAATATTGTTTTAAACCTGGCAGATACAGCTGGAATACATGAAACTGATGATATTGTAGAAAATGCTGGTGTTGGCAAAGCAATAGATTATCTTGGAAATGCTGATTTTGTGATTTATGTTGTTGATTCTAGTGTTCCGCTTGATGAAGCAGATTTACAGATTATAGAATTGCTTAAAGGAAAAAGGGGAGTAGTATTAATGAATAAATCAGATTTAGAGGTAAAATTAACAGAGGAAGAAATAAAGTCAAAACTAGACTGGGATTGTATTGTATTTTCTAATGAAACAAAACGAGGACTGGACAAATTAAGTGAATATATTAAAAATTCATTTTTAAATGGAGATATTACATTTAATGACCAGGTGTACTTAACAGATATACGCCATAAAGAAGCTGTAGAAGATGCAGTTTCCAGTCTTATGCAGGCAGTTGGTACAATGAAAGCAGGTTTACCGGAAGATTTTGTTACTATAGATATGATGGATGCATATATAAAACTTGGACTTATAAATGGGGAAACTGCTTCAGAAGATTTAGTAAATAAGATATTTAAAGAATTCTGTATGGGCAAATAGAGTAATGTTAATTTCAGATTGGAGGTTAAAAATATGTCTTATACATATGAACCGTATGATGTTGTTGTCATTGGTGCAGGACATGCAGGATGCGAAGCGGCATTGGCAACAGCAAGGCTTGGTTTGAAAACTTTAGTTTTCACTATTAGTATAGACAGCATTGCAATGATGCCATGTAATCCTAATGTTGGTGGGAGTTCAAAGGGACATCTTGTACGTGAAGTAGATGCACTGGGTGGGGAGATGGGAAAAAATATTGACAAGACTTTTATCCAGACAAAAATGCTTAATTTGTCTAAAGGCCCAGCAGTACATTCATTAAGGGCACAGGCAGATAAAAAAGATTACAGCAGGGCAATGAGAAGAGTTTTAGAAAATACAGATAACCTTGTTATAAAACAGGGAGAGATTTCAGAAGTAATTGTACAGAATGGCAGGGTTACAGGAGTACGTACTGTTTCGGATGCAGTTTATCCTTGTAAAGCAGCAATAATGTGTACTGGAACTTATCTTAAAGCCAGATGCATATATGGTGATGTAAGCCAGCATACTGGTCCAAATGGGCTTGCCGCCGCAAATCATCTGACAGCATGTCTTATAAAACTTGGTATAGATGTAAGAAGATTTAAAACAGGCACTCCTGCAAGAATTGATAAAAGGACAATTGATTTTTCTAAAATGTCAGAACAGAAAGGCGACAGTAATATTGTACCTTTTTCATTTACAAATACACCAGAAGAACTAGAACGTGAACAGGTTTCTTGCTGGCTGACTTATACTAATAGTGAAACGCATAAAATAATAATGGATAATATAGACAGGTCTCCGTTATATTCAGGAAATATAAAAGGTACAGGTCCAAGATACTGTCCGTCTATTGAGGATAAAGTAGTAAGATTTGCTGATAAAGAAAGACACCAGGTTTTTATTGAACCGGAGGGAAATTATACTAATGAAATGTATGTAGGTGGAATGTCAAGTTCACTTCCAGAAGATGTACAGTACAGGATGTACCATTCAGTGCCAGGGCTTGAAAATGCTACTATAGTTAGAAATGCTTATGCTATAGAATATGACTGTATTAATCCTGTACAGTTAAAGGCCACTCTTGAGTTTAAAAAAATCAGTGGGTTTTATAGTGCAGGGCAGTCAAATGGAAGTTCAGGATATGAAGAAGCCGCTGCACAGGGAATAATTGCTGGAATTAATGCTGCTATGAAAATTCTTGGAAGAGAGGAAGTAGTATTGGACAGGTCACAGGCTTATATAGGTGTGCTTATAGATGACCTTATAACAAAAGGTACAAATGAACCATACCGGATGATGACTTCAAGAGCAGAATACAGGCTGCTTTTAAGGCAGGATAATGCAGATTTGCGCCTTACTAAAATTGGGTATAAAATTGGGCTTGTTAATATTAGCAGGTATAACAAATTATTAGAAAAAGAAAGGCTTATAAAACAAGAAACAGAAAGAATTAAAAACCTGAATATAGGATTAAAAGATGATATACAAAAGATACTTGATGAAAATGGCAGTACATTATTACAATCAGGGGTGACAATGGCGGAGCTTATAAAAAGACCAGAACTTTCATATGAAAAATTAGAACCAGTTGATAAAGACAGGCCGGAACTTCCTGCCGATGTAAAAGAACAGGTAAATATTGCTGTTAAATATGAAGGATATATTGACAGGCAATTAAGACAGGTTGAACAATTTAAAAAACTTGAAAATAAAAAAATTCCGACGGATATTAATTATGATGAAGTATACAGCCTTAGATTAGAAGCATTACAAAAGTTAAAAGAATTAAGACCAGCTTCAGTTGGACAAGCTTCAAGAATTTCTGGTGTATCACCGGCTGATATTTCTGTTTTATTAGTATATCTTGAAAAAACTAGGATTGGAGAAATATATTGAAAGAATTATTATATAATATTGCCAAAAAAGCTGGAATAAATTTAAGTGATATACAACTTGAAAAATTCCAGATATATTATGAATTGTTAATTGAGACGAATAAAGTGATGAATCTTACAGCTATAACGGAAGAACATGATGTAATAAATAAACATTTTATAGATAGCATTACATTAGGAAAGTATATTAGTTTAAACGGTGGGAGAGTAATAGATGTTGGTACTGGTGCAGGATTTCCAGGAATACCATTAGCAATAATAAATAGTGATATACATTTTACGTTAATAGATTCTCTTAATAAACGCATAAATTTTATTAATACAGTTATAGATAGATGCCAGTTAAGTAATATAGATACAGTGCATAGCCGTGCAGAGGATTTAGGACATAATGATAAATATAGGGAGAAATATGATTTCTGTGTATCAAGGGCTGTAGCCAATATGTCTGTTTTACTTGAATATTGTATACCGTTTATAAAGACTGGTGGAAAGTTTATTTCATATAAAGCAGGGAATACAGAGGATGAAGTAAAACAGTCAGCTAGTGCCCAGCAGAAGCTTGGATGTAAATTTATACAATTATATAGTTTTAAATTACCAGGTACAGATATTCTAAGAAAACTATATGTATTTGAAAAATATAGAAAACTTGGGAAATCTTATCCAAGACAGGCAGGCAAACCTAAAAAAAATCCTTTGTGAAACAAAAATGTTTCACGTGAAACATTTTTGATATTTGTAAAACATATTTACAAACAGAACAATTAAAATCCCACTATGTGGGATTTTTTGTTTTAAAAAATTTATAATTTTTCTATGGAAGCTGGGTAGCTATAGTGATATAATTAAATAAGAATTACTATATTATATAAATGTTTCACGTGAAACATTGTGAAAGGATAAAAAATATGAGTAGAGTAATAGCGGTATCTAATCAAAAAGGTGGCGTTGGTAAAACAACCACTGCTATTAATTTATCAGCGTGTTTAGCTGAGAGAGGAAAAAAAGTACTTGTTATTGATATGGATCCACAAGGTAATACAACAAGTGGGCTTGGAATTAATAAGGAAAAAATTGAACATACAAGTTATGAAATTCTTTTGGAAGAAATAGGAATTGAAGAAGCAATTACTCCATCAGTAGTAAAAGATTTAGCAGTAATTCCATCTGAAAGAGGACTTGTAGGTGTGGATGTTGAATTGATTGGCAAAAATAACAGGGAGTATATTTTAAAGAACCAGGTTGATAAAATCAGAAATAAGTATGATTTTATTCTGATAGATTGCCCTCCTTCATTAAATACTTTAACTGTCAATGCCATGACAACTGCTGATACAGTATTAGTTCCAATACAGTGTGAATACTATGCCCTTGAGGGTCTAAGTGAGCTTATGTATACTATAGAGCTTGTCAAGAAAAGGTTAAATTCAAAACTTGAAATCGAAGGTGTTGTATTTACTATGTATGATGCAAGGACTTGCCTTTCTTTACAGGTAGTTGAAAATGTAAAGGATAACCTCCATCAAAATATTTATAAAAGTATAATACCAAGAAATGTAAGGCTTGCAGAAGCACCTAGCCACGGACTGCCAATTAATATTTATGAGCCTAAGTCTTCAGGGGCAGAGGGGTATAGGGCCTTGGCTGAAGAGGTTATTGAAAGGGGCAATGAATTAGAATAGCGGTAAAGTTAATATATGCAACGCAGAAATGAGGTAAATTATGTCTAAAAGAGGATTGGGGAAAGGTCTTGATGCATTAATTCCAGAAACGGAAAATAGTGCAAAAAAAAGTTCAGATGTAAATGAGCAAGAACAGGTTAAAGAAGTAGTAAAGGAAGTTGTTAAAGAAATTATAAAGGAAGTAGAAACAGTAGATATAAATAAAATAGAGCCTAATACTAACCAGCCAAGAAAAGCTTTTGATGAAGATTCTATGCAGGAACTTGCTGACTCAATAAGGCAGCATGGGCTTATTGAACCACTAATTGTTAAAAAAGTTAATGAAGATTTTTATAGCATAATAGCAGGTGAAAGAAGATGGCGGGCAGCAAGAATGGCTGGGTTAAAAGATATACCTGTAATTGAAAAAGATTATAACAGCCAGCAGATAATGGAAATAGCTTTAATAGAAAATTTACAGCGTGAGGATTTAAATCCTATTGAAGAAGCAGAAGCTTTTAAAAGACTCATTGATGAATTTCATCTTAAGCAGGATGAAGTGGCAGAAAAAGTATGTAAAAGCAGAGTTGCAGTTACAAATTCATTACGTTTGTTAAAACTTGACAGCAGGGTAAGAGAAATGATAATAGAAGATAAAATCAAAAGTGGACATGCCAGGTCATTGTTAGCTATTGAAGATGGTAATGAACAATATAATGCTGCTATAAAAGTATTTGATGAAAAATTAAGTGTGCGTGAAACAGAACGCTTAGTTAAGATGATTATTAATGCAAAGGAAGAAAAGAAAAAGGCAGAGCCAGAGGAGGAGAATAAACAGGAAGAATTAATATTTAAGAAATATGAAGAAAAATTAAAACTTGTAATGGGTACAAAAGTAAATATAAACCGTAAGTCAGGTGGAAAGGGAAAAATAGAAATTGAATATTATTCTCCTGATGAATTTGAAAGATTAATTGAAATTATGTCAAATATTAATTAATAAATTGTACATAATATTAACAGAAGAAAGGCTGGCGTAGATAAATATGGAGTTACTAAATTCATTTGGAATTGATATTGGATATGCAATTATAGGAATGGCAGTTATAAATTTGTTTCTTTTTATACTAGTTATAATAAGTATGGTGAAAATCCGTAGTATGCGTGTGAGATATAACCAGTTTATGGAAGGGGAGGATGGTAAAAATCTTGAAAAGGCACTATTAGATAAATTTGAGGCTATTGATATGTTAAATAATAATGTAAGTGATATTAGCATACAAATTAAAGAAATAAATAAAATTCTTGCAACAACATATAAGAAAATTGCCTTAGTAAAGTATGATGCATTCCAGGAAATTGGAGGCAAGTTAAGTTTTGTTTTAGTTATGCTTACTTCAGAAGACAACGGATTTATTTTAAATTCTATGCATAGTTCGAGAGAGGGATGTTATACTTATGCAAAAGAGGTAATAAATGGCGAAACATTTGTTACTTTGTCAGAAGAAGAACAACAGGCACTTAATGAAGCGAAACAGAATGTAGGAATAAGCAAAATTAAAGACAGAGTAGAAGTGTAAAAGTAAAAGACAAGCCTGCAGCTTAAATAATTGCAGGCTTGTTTGTATATTTTTATTCAGTTACTATTGAACCATATAAAGGTTTTAAAGAATTAGAAATAGAATCAATATTTACATCAATATCATCAATTACAGTGCCACCATTGAAATCTTTATGATAGTTCTGTACGCTTTCATTTATTGACAGCATTTTTTGGTCAAGAAATGAGATAATATTGGCACATTCCCGAAGTTCATCTCTTATTCCTTCAGGTGCTTTTCCTTCAAACTTATAATAAATTTTGTGCTCAAGGCTAGCCCAGAAATCCATAGCGATTGTCCTTATTTGTATTTCTACTTTTGTATCAATAACATCATTTGATAAAAAAATTGGCACAGAAACAATCATATGGTAGCTAGTATATCCATTTGGTTTTGGATTCGCCAGGTAATCTTTAATTTTTAAAACTGTTACATCATTTTGTTTTGTTATTGCATCAGCTATACGGTAGATATCAGATGTAAAAGAGCATATAATCCTTACACCTGCTACATCATTAATATATCTTATAATATTTTCTACAGTAAGTTCTTTTTGTTTTATGCGCATCTTCCTTGCAATGCTTTGTGCAGATTTAAGGCGGGAAGTTATATGCTCTATTGGATTATACTGGTGTGCAAGCTTGAATTCATTATTTAAAATTTCAAGTTTAGTTGAAATTTCTTTAAGTGCTGAATTATATAAAAGCAATGCTTTGCTCCATTCTTCTTCCTCATCATAGTATATTAACTGTTCCATTTTATCCTCCCTTACTGTTATACAGATTTTAGTTAAAACCATAAATCCTGTTGAAAAAATTGTATCCCCATACAATTATTTTTCTGCCTGATTTACTTGAGAATTGCATAGGATAACCTAATTTCCTTCTTGTAATATTTTTATACACAGCTTTATTTTTTTCTTTTAAATATTTCCAAAGGTTTTCCCTCTTTTTTAAGTTTTTAGGAGAACCTTCATTTACTAAGAGTGCAGAACTGACTATCATCATCATTGCAAGATATTTTATCATATAATTGCGTAACTTTTTGTTTTTTATCTGCATAGGGTTTAAAGAGTCAATCATAATTTTTGTAACTTTTATCTGCTGGTCAATACGCTTTGTCATGACAGCTTCATTAACAGACTGGTCACTTCTGCCTATATAGTAGCGGTACAGGTCAGTATCAAGATAGTACATACATTTGACATATGGCAGTGGTTTATATGCATATATATTATCCACATAAAATGTATGCTCTGGCAGTTTTAAATTACATTCACGCAGCATTTTTGTCCTGTAAATTATTGAATGCATAATAAGGTTCTGGCTCATACGGAAGTGCTTGACATCATTCCAGGTTATAAATTCACCTTTAGGTATAGCCCTGTTATAAGATATAGTTTTTTGTTTATTGATGCTTGGTTTTTCATATACATAATTACATATAAGCATATCAAGTGATTTAGAGTCTGTTACAGCTTTACGGAGTAAATCCATAACTTTCGCAAGGCTGTCTTTGTCAAACCAGTCATCACTGTCAAGTACCTTAAAATACAAACCTGTAGCTTTTGCAATACCCATATTTACAGCAGAACCATGTCCGCCATTTTCTTTATTAATTGCATGTACTATACCAGGATAACGTCTACTGTATTCAGCAGCAATTTCTGGTGTATCATCAGAAGAGCCATCATTAATAATTAGTATTTCTATATCATCTCCTCCTGCAAGTGCTGATTCAATGGCTTTTCTCATATATCTAGCAGAATTGTAACATGGTATAGTTACGCTTAAAAGTTTCATATTTACCTCCATATAAATTATTTCTTTAAAAATAACACGGCTAAATTTACTACTACAATTACTTACTATTATAATATGAAATTGTGCCGGTTTAAAGGGAATAATTATTAATTATTTATTATGTATATATATTTTTTGATAATTATTGTGGAAAATATTCATAAATGTTAAAATAAAATTAAAAGGAGGCAGGACAATGGATAATAATTATAGTGAAATAATAAAAATGGCACTTAATTCAAGAAAAAATTCTTATTCGCCATATTCTGGATTTAAAGTTGGGGCATGTCTTAAAGATGTATATGGAAACTTATATACAGGATGTAATATTGAAAATGCTGCGTTTTCTCCTTCAAACTGTGCTGAAAGGACAGCATTTTTTAAAGCAGTAAGTGAAGGTATAAAAGAGTTTGAATGTATAGCTATAGCTGGCGGTGCTTATGAAGTAAAAGATTATTGTCCTCCATGCGGTGTATGCAGGCAGGTAATGATAGAATTTTGTAATCCGGAAACTTTTAAAATAATTCTTGTTAAAACGGAGAACAAGTATAGAGAAATGTTGCTTAAAGATTTACTTCCTGAAAGTTTTGGCAGGTTAAACATTGAATAAATTATAGAGAGGTAGTTTTTATGGTAATGTATAATATAATTGATAAAAAGAAAAAAGGAGGGGAGCTTACAAGGAAAGAAATAGAATATTTTATTAATGGATATGTAAATGGTGATATTCCTGATTACCAGTTGTCAGCTCTTCTTATGGCAATATATTATAAAGGTATGTCAGATGCTGAACTTTTAAATCTTACTGATATTATGGCAAAATCTGGTGATATGGCGGATCTGTCTGGAATTGGTGGAATAAAAGTTGATAAGCATAGTACAGGCGGCGTAGGTGATAAAACTACGATTGCTGTTGCGCCAATTGTTGCCGCCTGCGGAGGAAAAGTTGCAAAAATGAGTGGCAGAGGACTTGGTTTTACAGGAGGTACTATTGATAAACTTGAGTCAATACCAGGATTTAAAACTTCTATAACAAAAGAAGAATTTTTTGATATAGTTAATAATATAGGACTGTCAGTTATAGGACAGTCAGATAAAATAGCTCCGGCCGATAAAAAACTTTATGCATTAAGGGACGTTACTGCAACTGTTGACAGTATTCCATTAATAGCTGCTTCAATAATGAGTAAGAAACTTGCGGCAGGGAGTGATAAAATTGTACTTGATGTAACAACTGGTTCAGGTGCATTTATGAAAAATATAGAAGATGCAGTTACTTTAGCCCAGAAAATGGTTGCAATAGGAGAAGGAGCAGGAAAGAATACAGTGGCATATATTACAAATATGGATGTTCCTCTTGGTGTTGCTACTGGAAACAATATTGAAGTAATAGAAGCAATAGAAACACTTAATGGCAACGGGCCAGAAGATTTTACAGAAATATGCAGGAATTTTTCTGCTGCTATGCTTAACCTTGCAAGAAAAGGAAGCATAGAGGAGTGTATATTAATGGCAGACCAGGCAATAAAGGATAAATCTGCACTTGATAAACTAGCTGGAATGGTCAGGATGCAAGGTGGGGACGACAGTTATATTTATAATACATCTTTATTTGAAAAGGCTCAATATTCATATAAGTGGGTAGCTGGTTCAGATATGTATATAACACAAATGGATACAGAACAATGTGGAAAAACAGCAGTCCTGCTTGGGGCAGGAAGGGAAGTAAAGGACAGTGAAATTGATTTTACAGCAGGTATTAAATTTTATAAAAAAACAGGTGACTATGTTAAAACAGGTGATATAATAGCTGAATTATATTCTTCCAGTAAAGAAAAGCTGGATACAGCATCCAGGTATATTAAAAATGCTTACAAGACAGGCAGCAGTAAACCAGAAAAACAAAAAACTATAATAGCATATATTACAAGAGATAGTATTATAAGATATTAATAAAAAATTTTACAGCCAGGGAGACTGGAACTTAAAATTCCAATCTCCTTTTTTGTTATATTTGTATTAGTAAGATTAAGGGTTTTAAGATTATATAATCTGCAAAGTGTATTTATATTTTGTAAATTATAATTTCCTGATAAATCCAGGCTGTTAAGAGATGTTAAAGAAGCAACAGGAGATACGTCTGTTATATTATTGTATGACAATACAAGAATTTTCAGTCCAGATAACATTTCTAAAGGGGATAAGCCAGTAATCTGGTTATCAGACAGGTATAATTCATCCAGGGAAGTATAATATATCACATTATCTAAATTAACAATTTTATTCACATCTGCATATAAAATTGTTAATTTAGAACAGGAAAAACTTGCATTATGTGGATTTGGAAGTGAAAAAACATCTGTTCCACTAATATCAAGTTCATTAATTTCTGTTATTGCAGCAGTATTATCTATATTGGGAAAAGTGATAACAGGGGGCTGTTTATTATTTTTTGTAAAATAGCTAAATACAGAAAAAATAAAAATTATACATGTTGCAAATATTAAGACTATATATCCAAAATTTGCCCAAGAATTTTTTTTATGTATTGTGTAAGCATTGTTATTTATTAATGAAGTTTTTAAATAATATAATGGATGTTGTACATCTGTAATATATAAATTGTAGTTACAGTTATATATTTTATCATGTATTTCCGAAGAAGTTAATGCCTGGTTTATTTCACTAAAAGAAGAAAATCTTTCACTGGGATTAACTGAACATCCCTTTAAAATTATATTATATAATTCTTCTGGAATATTATTTTTAATATTTCCACCAGGATTATTGCAGCCTGGCGTATAGCCATTATTACAAAGTGTAAATAAAAGACATGAAAAAATATAAATATCTGATAGAATATCTGGTGTTTTTCCTTTTGTTATTTCAGGAGGAGTATATCCTGGAGTTGTTATTACGGATGTTTTATTACTATTAAGAAATATGGCAGAAGAAAAGTCACCAAGGCAGTATGAGCCATTATTATTTAAGTAGATATTTGAAGGAGTGCAGTCCATATGGATAATTTTATATGAATGAAGAAGTGTTAAGGCGCAAGAAATATCAGAAATTATATTTAATATATCAGAAATCTGTATTCCTTCACAGCTGGTTAATTCTGTTAAATTAACTTGGTATTGGTTTAGTATATAGTAATTATGTTTATATTTAATAATTTTTAAGGGGATTTGTATATATGGGCTATTTATTGTCTGGATTTTTTTGTAAATACTTTTATTAAATAATTCTTCATTAATAATTTTTAATACCATTTTATTGCTGTTATTATCTGTTTCTTTAGAACTGCCATTGTGATTAATAATATATACACTGGAATATCCAGAACTGTTTAAGATATCTGTAATGTGCCAGTTTTTTTCTAATTGTGGCGGAAGTGGCGGGTATAAAATATTAAAATCTTTATTCAAAATAATTCTCCTTTTATATATTTACTATTTATAACTAAACTGTTTATATCAACATTAAATAACTTTTACTGGACATGCAGCTTTAACAGTTCCGTTTTTAAGCATTATTAAAATGGTTGTAAATCCTTTTTTTATCCCTGTTAGTTTATTATTTTTATAAACTGCAATAGAATTATTATTACTTTTATAAAGCAAATTAGCATGTGAAGATTTAACAGGAGTAGTAGTAAATAAAATATTTTCAGAACTGCCTGCTTTTATCTTAATAAAGTGTTTCTGAAATTCTATCTTTGTTATATTATTTGTCTTTTGTTTTTTAAGAGTTTTTTTTCTGTATGGTTTTTTACTAGTTTTATTATAGGTTTGTATAACCTTATTGATTCTATTTTTGCCAGAGTTTTTATTTCTATTATAATAATGTTTATTTTTTATATTATTGTTTGCATTATTGTCCTGGGTATTATTGTTATTTATATTAATATTTAAGCTGTTGTCTTTTTGTATACTATTATTTTTATCTAGGTTGTTATTTTTATGTGTATTATTGTTTTTATTATTTTGGATGTTATCTGTACTTTTATTTATCTTATATGTATGGTATGGATTACTTTCTTTATTATCTGATGGTATTGTAAAAGTATTTCCCGATACATAGCAATAGCTGGCAGCAGTTATTAATGAAATAATAGCATTAAATAGCAAAAATACAAAAATAAATGTTTTTTTCATTTAGTGAATATTCCTTTCTGTAAAAATATTTATCGGTGCAGCAGATATATTATTTAATAACTATTGTAACTTTTTATACATAATAATTCTATTGTAAATATTACTAAAATTAATTGGATTTTATATACATATGTGACATTTAAAACAGCCCAGAAAAGAAATAGCTTCTCTGGACCGCCTGTTATTAATAATATTTTAATTAGATATATAACTTACAAATACATATCCTGCATTTTTAAATATTCTGTCAGCATTAATAATTGATGTTGTAGTTTTATGCATTGTATCCGGGTCCATCCATGTTATTGTTGATGAAGTATAACCAGTTATTAATACAGCATGTGAATTGTCTAACATTCCTATTACTGGTTTTTCTTCGCTTACAAAGTATAATATTTCGTCAAGTGTGCAGCCTGTAAGGTTTACTGGCTGGTCAAGATACTTTGAAAGCATTGATATTATGGATTTACCTTTTAGTCCATTAATGGATACAGTGTGCTGTGCAGCCTGCAAAAGCATCTGTGTGCATGCTTTTATGCTGGATGTCTTGTTTTCTGGATATGATATATTGGAAAGTTCTTTTGAAAGAAATTTACCACCACGTTCCCAGACTATATGGGATTTATTATCCATTACAACACCCATTTGTTCATCTGCGAGCTGTATGGCTGCTGCAGGGTCTGTCATGCTTGCTGTAATACCGCCATATGCATAAATATAGTATTTTTCTATATTATTTCCAGTATTCTTTAAGTGGAGTGTAGTATTTTCAGTAACAAGTACATATTCTGTGGCATCTGTTGATGGTTTCTTTTCAAGTAAAAATCCAGCAGGAAGTGAAATATATTTTTCTGTTAAGGCTTTATCAGTTACACGGGTTGTTATATTTACTGATGGTTTTTTATTGCTTCTCTGGTTAATTATATCGTCATTTGGCGCTGGTTTAAACCTTCCATTAACTTTCTTGACTCTTTTAAGCCTTATTACATTATCGTCTACAGTTGCACCAGTTACATATATATTTTTGTTTTTATATTCACGGAGTATATTTCCATTACAATCTGATATAACCAGCTTGTATGCAGGTTTTACTATTTCGCCATTTGTTGCCTCATAAATATCTTTATTTCTTACATATCCATATACTATATTGGAATCTATTGTACCAAGAACTACAATGCTTTGCTTCTTTTTAGATGAAACTAAAAGTTTCTTTGCAGTGTCAAGGTTTAATATTGTTATATTGCTTGGATATTTTGAATTTGAAGCATCAGACCATACAAAACATTTTGCTTTTTCTAACATTACAAAATTATCTTTAGCAGCATTTTCCGTAAGTATTTCATATCTTTTTGAAGCAATATTATAAGCATATACTACATCATTTAGTGAAAAATAAAAAATATTTTTATTGTTTACATAACAGAAACTTCCAAGGTCTTGTTCAAGCTGTTCATATGTCATTGAAAGAGGTATATATACACGCTCTGTAATTCTGTTATCTTCAGGATTATAATTATAAAGAATTATTCCAACTCTGCCTTCATAATCCCCACTATTAATATAGCCATAAACGATAAAGCTTATCGTTCCATCGTCGTTTAATTTAAGTATTTTAATATTGTGCTGGTCATATTTTTCACGTGCCAGATTTTTCTTTTTATTTTCAAATGAAAATACTTTATGAAGTTTGTATTCAGGTAAATTATAGTACCATAATGAACCATTTCTTACAAATGCAAATTTTTTGTTTTTGTCACTTGAAGTTATTTCTAAATCTTCTGCATTTGAAATACCAATTTTAATTTCATTTTTCTTTACTGAAATAAATTTTGGATTAAATAATGCTTCCATTGACCTCTTGAAATTAAGCAGGTACATCCGGCTTCCTGAATATCTTATACGGTAAAATTCTTTAATAAAGTATGTTTCTGTTCCTGTAGGGGTTTCTGCTTTAACATAATATTTTTGTTCTATTGCCGCAGTTTCTATATTTATTTCTTTTATAACTGGTATTACCTCTGTAAGTTTTTTTGGTTTTAATTCACCCCATGTAATAAGGTTATAACTTGAGTTAATTGTTACATTTGCAAATGTTGAATTGTCACCTGCATTTGGTTCAAGGTAATTGGTAATATTAAAATCTTTTCCATTATTAAATGTTGCCTCATGGAAACTTTTTACAAAATCAAGTTTTTCTTTTAGGAAAAAATCGTTTTCATAATATTTAATTCTTGTATAAAAATTTATTTTTTTGCTAAGGTTAGTTGTAAGGGTTATTTGCATACCATATTCTGTACTTGTGTCTAGTGCTTCCGTAATTTTTAATTTTATAGTTTTATCTTTTTTACCAGAGTTAAAAGCGGTAAGTGTATTAGTTTCAATTATTTTATTATTTAATATATCCCATAATTCAAAACTTAATTTTTTTATTTTGGTTTCGTTTTCTGTAATTTTTACCTGGAAAGATTTTGAAGTATCTAATGGTGTTATTGATTCTCTTATGTTTCCGCTGTCTAGTTCACTACTGTATCCATGTATTGTATTGACGGTGTATTTGCCTAATTGTAGTGAAATAATTGGAAATGTTGAATCTTGTAAGCTTGTTGCAATAGTTTTTCCTGCTGTTGCGTCTGGTATTTCATCTTTAAATACAAATATTGAAAAACTGAATATAAATAGCAGGACTATAAATTTATATATGTGTTTCACTTTAATCCTCCATTTTGTTTATATCAATAATATGTATAGTATAATGTTTTTAGAAAAAAAAAACAACAGTTATGGAGAGGAATATTTATAATTTATGCACTTTTGCCTGCATCCCGAATATAATAATATAAATTTGCTATATGGTTATCTGGAAAAGAGGTTTGTTATGGAAAATAAAAAATATTTAAAGGGTAATATGATGACATTTCCACTGGAATTAACCGAAACAGGTAGAGAGGAAAAGGTACTTAATAATAAATATTTATATCCTTCTGAGATTAAGGAGATACAAATGGAAATTGAGGAAATCTGTGATAAAATGGAATATGATGGAAGCGTGATGTTTGATGAGTGCCCTGATAAGGTTACTGTTGAAAAGCTGGTAAAAGAAATGTGTACTAGAAATAATTATGGAAACTGTTGTGCAGATGGTGACAGGAAATGGTTTACTGCTCTGGTACAGGTTATGCTTTGTAATGAAATGGGATACAGGAGAAACAGAAGAATGTGCCATAAAGACAGGATGTTTTCAAAATAATATCAAAAATCATAATCTATATATGGTATTCCGATATAAATGCGGACTGGTGTATCTGTAATGGCAATATGGATATTTGAGCCTTGGAAAAGTGGGTTTATACCATAATGTTTATTAAGCAGTGGGCTGTAGAAATAGTAATCATAATAATTTCCTGTATTACTGGATGAAACCAGATTGATATTTTTATCATATTTTTTTAGACAGGTTATTATACTGTCTGATGCTTCTGCCTGGCTGCTTGTAACTGAAGGCAGTTTAATTTCTTTAGTAGTCTGGTTAATATTTAATTGCTGCACATTGGCGGTTTCAAAAAATGCATTAACCATCTGGGTGTTGTTATTATTTAAACTATATATAAATTGTATGGCAGCAGTTATCCAGCAAAAAATGCATAAAGATATTCCAAGGCTTTTTTTAAGAATATGTTTTTTATAAAATTCCATAACTGGCAATCCTCCTGAAATATATTAGATATATTTAACAGTAATTATTGCCAGTTTTACAGAAATTATGCTTTTATTGTTTCAAAAGGCTATTATATACTTCACGCCTGGATATCCCCCTGTCAGAGGCAACTTGCTTCATTGCTTCTTTTTTAGCCATGTCTTTTGATAAATAGATATCCATGTGTTCTGGGATGCTAATGTCAAGCCATTTATTTTGATGTCTGGCTTCAAGTTCTTGTAGTGTACATCCTTCAATAACCAGAACATACTCACCTTTTGGCTGGTTCTGCTTATAGAATTCTATTGCAGATGAAATTGTATGTAGCTGGACAGTTTCATGAAGTTTTGTTAGTTCACGGCATATAGTAATTTTACGGTCTGAAAGCACACTATAAAGTTCGCTAAGTGTATTTTTTAAGTGGTGTGGTGCTTCATAAATTATTATTGTGCGTGTTTCTTCTTTAAGAGAATTTATTATTGTTTTGCGCTCTTTTTTGTCATGTGGAAGAAATGCTTCAAATGCAAAACGCCTTGTTGCTAATCCTGATAAAGTAAGTGCTGTTATGCAGGCACATGCACCTGGAAGTGATGTGACTTGTATTCCTGCCTGGTATGCCTTTTTGACTATTTCTTCTCCCGGGTCGGAAATTCCAGGTGTACCTGCATCTGTTACAAGGGCGATGTCTGAACCATCCAGAAGTTTATTTACAAGATACTGTGCTTTGTCATATTTATTATATTCGTGGTAGCTTGTCATAGGTGTTTTTATATTAAAGTGGTTTAGTAATTTTATAGTATTTCTTGTATCTTCTGCTGCAATAATATCTGCCTCTCTTAGTATGCGGAGTACACGGAGAGTTATATCTTCAAGGTTTCCGATAGGTGTAGCACATAAATATAGTATACCTGGCATAATTAACCATACCTTTCTGCTTAATGGGAAAAAGACGTTTTAAAATTATATTATTTTGTATATATTTCCAAAATTCTTTTTGTGTATTTTCCAGGAGCATCATAAACAATAACAGGCGGTTCTATTTTGAGCATAGGGTTGCCGTCTTTTACTGCCTCTATAAGTACCATATTTGGTTCTTTGTCTATAAATGGATGTACAAGGCATATTTTTTTAGGTTCAAGTTTATATTTGTTTAATGTAGAAAATATTTCTGCAAGGCGGAATGGCCTGTGTACCATATAGAACTTGCCATGTTCTTTTAATACAAGCGAACTTTCACGTATAACATCTTCAAGAGTGCAAAGTATTTCATGCCTTGCAATTGCTTTTGGCATATCAGGGTTTTTAAGCCCATGGTTGTTATTCATATATGGAGGATTGGATGTAACTGCATCAAATATGCCTTTGCCGTATATTTCTGATGCTTTGCAGATATCACCACATGTTATGTTTATTTTATCTGAAAGATTGTTTAGCAAAACACTTCTTTTTGCCATATCTGCACTTTCTGACTGTATTTCCAGTGCATTAAAATGGGCTGCTTCTGTTTTGGCAGCAAGAAGTATTGGTAGTATTCCAGTTCCTGTTCCAAGGTCTAAAACATTACCGCCTTTGCGGATTTGTGCAAAGGCGGATAATAAAACTGCATCCATCCCAAAACAAAACTTTTGAGGATGCTGTATTATTTTATAATTGTTTATTTGTAAATCATCTAACCGTTCGCCAGGATGTATATAAGAGGTTTCAGCGGACATATTTTATCTCCAGGTTTAATTGTTATTGTTATAAGTTTTATTGCTATAATGGTTGTTTTTCTTGTTGTTATAATGGTTTGTATCTTGTGGTGTTTTATAAGGTTTGATTTTTCCATAATTTTCTTTATGGTTTGTATTGTAGTTTTTCTTATAGCTTGTACTGTTGTTATGGTTTGCGTGGTTTTGTTTATTATATGGTTTTTTAGGATATTTTTTGGGCTGCCGCATAGGATGTATGGGCTGTTCATCTTCCTGGACTTGTGCCCCTGTAAGTTCTTCCAAGTCATTCTGTTCCATTTCTTCAAGTTCTTTAAGGGCATTTTCATCAAGTTCTTCATCTGGAAGCGGAATTGCGATAGTACTTGTATCCGAATTATTATTACGTTTTTCAAATGTAAGTTCATTTGCATGGTATTCACGCAGTTCCTTTTCATTGTCTTTTGTAATAAGTATTTTTGCTTTTTGTTTTAATACACTTATGCTGTGTACAGTTCCTTCATATCCGTCAATAGTTTTTACTGTATCGTTTATATGAGGAAGCGTACTGTTTAAATACTCATAAGCTTCTTCTTCATTTTTCAGGCAGCACATAAGCCTGCCGCATACACCCGAAATTTTGGCTGGGTTAAGTGACAGGTTCTGTTCTTTAGCCATTTTAATAGATACTGGGGCAAAGTCTGCAAGATATGTGTGGCAGCATAATGGCCTGCCGCATATTCCTATACCACCCATAAGTTTTGTTTCATCCCTGACACCAATCTGCCGTAATTCTATACGTGTTCGGAAAATTGCTGCAAGATCTTTTACAAGGTCACGAAAATCAATTCTTCCATCTGCTGTAAAGTAAAATAACAGCTTGTTCTTGTCAAATGTATATTCAGAGTCTATTAGTTTCATTTTAAGGTTATGTTTTTTAATTTTTTCTAAACATATATCAAAGGCTTCCTTTTCTTTTAATATATTTTCTGTGTTTATATTGTCATCCTCTTCAGTAGCAAGGCGTATTACAGGTTTTAATGGCTGTATTACCTTTTCATTATCAATATTGCGTGGGCTTAGTACAACAGTTCCATATTCAACACCACGTGCAGTTTCAACTATAACATGTTTTCCTTTATCTATTGGAAGCCCAGCAGGGTCAAAGTAATATACTTTGCCAGATTTGCGAAATCTGACACCTATTATTAATATCATATCAGTCTCCATTATTGTTTAGTCTTTTAAAGCCAGAACTAGTAACTCCATAACAATTTCAAAGTTCACATTGGCATCAAGCCTGGTTTTAGCTTTATCAATGGCTTTTATTATTTTCTCAATATCTTCATATCCATGTGTGCTTGCCTGCTTTGATATTGTTTTATATTCTCCCTGATATAAAAGAAGGTTTGTATCTTTTGTAACTTTAAACATAAGTACATCCCTGTACCATAAAAGCATTAAGTCAAGATAATCATTTATATTATTTTTAGAGAAGTTCCTGATTACACTGGTAATCTCAGTTATTTCCATTGTATCTATAGATTTTAACAGTGAAAGTATTTCTTCTTTCATTTCCTGGAAATCTGCTGATGATGCAAAACGGATTGCCTTACCCATATTTCCCTGGCAGAAGCCTGCTGCAATCTGGGCACGTTCAGGTTCAAGTTTAAGGTGTGTTGTAAGGTATCCTGCAATTTCATTATTGCTTAGTGGTTTTAAGTTTAATGTAACACACCTGGACTGGATTGTAGGAAGAAGCCCTGAAATATTGTCAGTAATAAGTATTATTACAGCATATGCAGGGGGTTCTTCGATAGTTTTAAGCAATGCATTCTGTGCCTGTTCTGTCATTTTATTGGAATCAGGTATAATATATATTTTATAATTACTGCTGTATGGTTTAATAGATATATCATTATTGAGCTGTATTCGTATATCATCAACGCTTATGCTTGCTTTTTCATGTGTTATATATTTTATATCAGGATGGTTATGTGATTTTGCCTGCATACATGATTTACAGATTTCACATGCGTCCATGTTGTCATTACGGTTTTCACACTGGATTGTCTGTGCAATTGCATCAGATAAAGTTCTTTTTCCAGAACCCTTTTCGCCATATATTATATAAGCATGTGATATATTATTCTGTTTGATTGCACTTTGCAAGTGGTTTTTAACCTGTTGTTGTCCTATAATATCTTTAAAATTAGCCATAGTAATCCCCCCTCTGGTCATGCAGGTTTTAAACCTTGTATTTATCAGGTGAAAATATCAAGAAGAAGTCCCCGTATTTCATCAATTTTACTTAATATTGCAATATGGTCTTTTTCATCTTTTAAAAGTTCTGCTGCTAACTCGTCTAATGTTTCATTTACTTGTTTTACTATACCATAAACCCTGTGCCTTCCTTTTTTATCAAGGAAATTTTCACGGCTGAATTTGTGTGAATGGCCGGCTATTTCATTCATAAATTCTTTAATTAACTTACGGTAAAGTTTCATGTCCCTTACATCCATGCGTTTGCCGAGTCTGTATCCCTGTTGTGTTATGTCTTCCATCATAGTAGCAAGGCCGGCTTTTAGTTCGTTTTCTTCTAATGTGTTAAGAAGTGTATAGCGGAAAGAAGTATCACTTTCAGTTACTTGTGGTTTCTGTCCAGTCTGCTGCAAAAGCTGCATAGGTGTAACTTTTAATTCCAAATCAGGCATCCCCTTTCCTGGTAAAATATTTTGATACATTTTTCCAGATATCATCAGAAATTTTACCAATGCTTTTTGTGCCATCAATTATAATTATATTTTCTGTATCTTTAAACTTTTCAAACAGTTCAAAGTACCGGTTCCTTACTTCTGTAAGGCGCTTTTCATTTTCAAATAATTCAGTGCCAGGGCGTCCTTCAGATATGCGTCCAAGTGCTGTAACAGGGTCTGTATCTATAAATATATGGCAGTCAGGGTGAATTTTCCCGGCTGCCATAGAATTTAAATCCATAACCCAGTTAAATGGTACTCTTACACTTTGGTAAGCATATGTAGAAAGGATATATCTGTCTGATATAACAGATATGCCTTCTTGTAGTTTTTTAAGAAGCCCATCATCATTATTTAATATATGGTCAAGCCTGTCTGCTGCAAACAGTGCAGCCAGAGTTAATTCATCAGTCTGGATACTGCCTGCAAGGCACTGCCTGAGCAGTGAACCAACTGGCCTGCCAGTTGGTTCTTTAGTTATATGGCATATAAAGTTATTTTCTTCAATACGCCTTTTTAGAAGGTTTATCTGGGTAGTTTTACCACTCCCATCTATTCCTTCAAAAACAATGAAGTGTCCTTTTAAATTGTCCATCTGGGTTCTCCATAAAATTAATAACCTTCATCATCTACTTCTATTGAAATAGAGAATTCTTCGGTTGTGCCATCTTCAAACTCTACTTCAAATGTCCAGTAGTAATTATCATCTGTTACAGGACGTGAGATGCTTTTTACTGCTGCATTGCCGCCAGACTCTGTATAAGTACAGCTTACATTAGTAAGGTCTGAAAGAGTCTTAGGGTCTTCTGGATACCTGTCAGGATAATCAGGGTCATCACTATGAATCAGGTCATAGTATTCATCCGAACCAGCTTTTTCATATTCTCTTGGAGTGAAATATGCCTGGAATTCTTTATTTCCATCTTCAAACTGGTTAATGTCATCATCATTTAAGGATGACTTTGCTGGATATGGGCTGGATGGTATATGTCTTGTTGCACCGCCAACCTTTACAGTAATATCTGAAAGGATTGAATTAGTATCAAATTCTGCTGAATTAAGGTAAATTGGAATTTCCTCAATTGTATTGTCTTCATCATTTAGCTGTACGCTTAATGTCCATTCTGTTCCACCATATGATTCAAGGCTTACAAAATCATAACTAGAATTTGCCAGAGTAATGGTGAAGTCATTGATAGAAATATTATCAAAGTTTGTACCATAGTCAATATAATCACTATAGTTATCATCATCACCAAATAAACATTCTAATCCCATATCACTTACATATCCATAATATGTCTTGTTATTATAATCAAGCCTTATGCTGCTTATAATATTGCTTGCAACCGGGTTTTCAAGGAAATCTTCTAAGCTTATATCTGTACCTCCTGGATTACTTGAAGGCCTTGGAGGTCTTGGAGTATTTGATGAACCAGGTGGTGGTGTGCTTGATGTGCCTGGTTTTGGAGTATTTGATGAACCAGGTACTGGTGTATAACTTGGCTTATAACCAGATTCCCGCACAGTTATATTAAATGAACCTATTTTTTTCCTTGACCTTGTAGTGGTTTTGGTCTGGGCATTTGTATTAACCATAGTTTCATAAACAGATATTTCTGTAGTTCCAACTTTTTTAGGTGTTATTACAAGGTAATCCTGGTCTTTGTTCATGCCAGCGGAGCCTACACCACATATATTTGAACTTGCAGATGTATAATCATAGACTGCTTTTAAGTTCCTGCACTCAAATGGATATCTGCCGAATGTGTCATTACTGCCAATTGATACTTCATATCCATTATCAGCTAAATCTTTCAGAATATATGCCTGGCTGACTGTTACATCTACAGTATCTTCTAAAAGCCTGGTTTTACCACCTCTTATTTCTTCAATAGAAACAGATGTAATGCCATAACCTATTGCTTCGAGGTTAGTTGACCTGTTCTTTATTTCTTCAGTTTTAAGTACAGATGCATCTTTGGGTGTAAGTTTGTATTGTGCACCTGCAACCTTATTCTGGATTACAATTCCAGTGTTGCCAACAGTAATTACTTCACCAAAACCTATTAAAATATCTTTATTGATAAATGAAATAAATGTTTCATCTGTCAGGTTTACTTTAAATGAACCTATTGTATGTTTTGTCTTATTAGATAATGTTTCATCAACAGTAACCAGGCAGGTCTGGACACCTTTCCCCCTTGATGCTGCTGAAATTCTCGTATTTGAAGTAGTTACAAGGCTTAAGTTGTCTGATGTAAGTGCATATTTTGAAGTAGAATCCATATCATCAAGCAAATCAGTTATATTAATATTTGAATTATATGCCATTTTTATTTCATCTCTTTTAAGGGATGCACCTGATACAGATAAGGCTATTGAACCAACTTTCCTGCTCCGGTTGTTATATACTTCATGTATTGATATTGCAGTCCTGCCTGCTTTTTTAGCTGTTATAACACCATCAGACCCACCCTTTGCTACAGCAGATACAGAACTTGTAATGATATATGAAGCATTAGGATTTATTCCATCAAGGTAGACACTTGGATTTAATGTATCCCCAGTAAGCATATCCATAGCTTTATATTTTGTGTTTAATGAGGATTTATGGATTGTTATTTTAAATGTACCAACTGAATAAAAATCACCCTTATACTTATATCTTATTTTTATTGATGCAGAACCACTGTTAATTCCAGTAATTACACCTTTTGAATTTACTTTTGCAATTTTGGTTTTATTAGAAGTAAATATATAAGTTGCTTTCTTTAACTTGCCAGTTAATGGTATAGTATATTTCTCATTAATAAAAATAGTGCTTTCACTGGTTTTAAGTTTTGTTTTGGAAGCAGCTTCTGTTTTAGCTTTATTTCCTGTAAAACCAATGCAAAGTAAAAGCATCAGGCATAGAAAGCCTATTTTCTTCATTTATACCGTTTCCTCCTTTCTTTAAATATTTTAATTTGATTTAAAACTTTGATTTAATGACTTTTATAGTGTCATTACTTTTGCTTGCGTCAGAGCATACGGCAAATACAGTATCTTCCAATGTATGGGACTGGCTATATTCCATAACTGCTGCATTTATAGTAAACTGCTCAGTTTGTCTTTGCTTTATAACGGCTATGTATTTATTAACTGCAAGCATAGCCTGTTCCCCGGTGGTTTCAACCAGAAGGCATACTATCTGGTCATTGCCAAAGCGTCCTATAATATCGTTAATCCTGGAATTTGAACGTATAATGCTTGCACACTGGCACAGGCACTGTATCTCCCTGTCAGGACTGGCGCAGTTTATTTGCAGGGCTACAAAAGATAACGGGTTATGGTATCTTTTATGGCGCTCTACTTCTTTAAAAGTATCGTCATAAAACCCTTTTTTACTTAGCAGTCCTGTAAGTGGGTCATTACGTGAAACTGCTTTTTCATAAATTGAAACAGGGTCATAATTCTGGCGTCTCTGCGCAAGGAGTTTGAAATTAAGCGTAGCACGTTTTACTGAACGTACACCAAGACATACCTTCCATGAATTGCCATCAAATACTACATATTTATGTGCTGTGCTTTTGTCTGTTTTAGATGTCTGTAAGTCTATATCATTTATAATAACCGCAAATTCTGTAACTTTAGGGTATACAGTGTCTTCAATGCGGCATTTGTTATATACTTTATAAAGCTGTATGCGGTAATCCTGCATTTCATAACATGAACTTATGGCTTCTCTCCATTCTTTAAACTGGGAAAGAGTTACTCTTGTCTGGTCTTCAAGGGACAGACAGGAATAAGCATTATCCCAGTTTTTAGTAAGCATAGCATGGAAAAACTGGTCTAGTACGTCTTTGGGGGATGCGCTTAATATCCCACGGTTAGAAAATGACATAGAGGAAACATATGAAGCCCTGTTTGTGTTATTTGAAAGCCATTTTTTATGGTATTCTGTGCGGCTTGTACTATCGCTAAGTATGCGGTAAGCTTCGTTTATCTCTAACATTCTGTCATCTTCGTTAGTATTGTTGCTTGTATCTGGATGGTATAATGTGCACAATTTGCGGTAAGCAGCCTTTATTACTTCTGGTGAAGCATCATAGTGCACTTGTAATATATGGTAATAATCTTTAAATATTTGAGACTTTATTGTATGTTCCTCCCTTCTTCCATTGTATTTTTATATACATTTATTGTAAAATTTACAATTTTTTACAATACCTGGTAAAAAAGGTATGATAACATCCAATTTATGTCATCATACCACAAAAAAGCATCATAATTTTGTCAGCTTACTTTTAATTTAAATTTTTGTATTGCATGTTCATCATCTACAGGTATTTTCTGCATTGAAGCACCAAGTGCTGTCATCTTTCTTTCAAAATTTTCATATCCACGTTCAATATAATGGATAGAATCTATAGTAGTATAGCCATCGGCTACAAGGCCTGCAACAACAAGTGCAGCACCTGCCCTTAAATCAGGCGCTGTCACTGATGCACCAGTAAGGCCATCAACACCTTCAATTATGGCTATATTTCCTTCAACCTTAATAGATGCCCCCATCCGGGACAGTTCATCAACATATTTAAACCTGTTTTCAAAAAGGCTTTCAGTTACTATACTTGTTCCAGAAGACATTGCAAGCAGTGTTGAAATCTGCGGCTGCATATCTGTAGGAAATCCTGGGTATGGAAGTGTTTTAATCTGTGTATGGCATAATCTGCTGTTGCATGTTACCCTTACAGCGTCGTCAAATTCTTCAACGGTTGCCCCTATTTCATTAAGTTTGACAGAGATTGCTTCTAAATGGCGTGGTATAACGTTTTTTATAAGGACATCACCTCTGGTTGCCGCTGCTGCAACCATAAAAGTACCTGCTTCAATCTGGTCAGGTATAATAGGATATTCACTTGCATGTAATTTTGTTACACCATTGATACGGATTTTATCAGTACCTGCACCTTTGATATCAGCACCCATGCTGTTGAGGAAGTTTGCCACATCAACAACATGCGGCTCTTTAGCAGCATTTTCAATAACTGTGCGTCCTTCTGCCATACATGCAGCAAGCATAATATTTATTGTAGCACCAACAGTTACAACATCAAAATAAATATGTTTACCAATAAGTTTGTCTGCTGATGCATTTATCATTCCATATTCAATATTTACAGTAGCTCCAAGTGCCCTGAATCCTTTAAGATGCTGGTCAATAGGGCGGCTTCCTATATCACATCCTCCTGGAAGGACTACATTTGCCCTATTATACTTGCCAAGCAAAGCGCCAAGCAGATAATAGGAGCCACGTATTTTACGTATTGCTTCATAATCGATTGTGACATCATTAATGGTGCTTCCGTTAATTTTGACTAAATGTGGGTTTATGCGTTCAACAACTGCCCCTATCCCGCTGATAGCTTCTAATAATACATTAATATCCCTTACATCTGGCAGATTATCAATTAAAACTGTTTCATCTGTCATAATAGCTGCTGCAAGTATGCCAAGAGCAGCATTTTTAGCGCCACCGATTGTTACCTCTCCGTGTAAAGGTGTTCCACCTTTAATAATATACTGGTTTTCCATATTGTTGCACCTCATAATATATATTCAAACGTAAGTAGTATTCTATAAATAATTTTACAAATTTGTACTGCCACAAATAATATCTTCTATATGTCTTTATCAATTTACATAGTTTAACGCATAACATTATTATAAACAAATGATTAATTATGTCAACTCTATTTTTTGCGGTTTTCAAAATAAACAAATGAATCTATTGCATCAAAAATATCCTGGAATGTCCTGCGTGGCGCAGCATCAATATATTTTTTTAATATCCGCTGCTCATCTTCACCATGATATTTCCCATAAAAAATATCAAAAAGATTATGGCCACGCACGTAAATTTTTATATTTTCCATATTATCTTTAATATCCTGTTTGCTTTTTATACGTATGTTAAGAGTTTTTTGCATTCTTTTGAAACTGTTAAGCTTGAAAAGATAATCTTTATATTTTTTATATAATATATTATAGAAGTCTTCCTCATTTTTAATTACTCCAATTTTTGCCATTACAGATGGTTCTAAAAAATAGTTTTCAAAAGAATAATATTTTAAAATAAGTACGTTTTCTGGTTCAACTTTTGGAAGGTTGCCAGGGTCTTCTTTAGAACGCTGGCTGTAATAACTGCAAAGCTGCTTTTTTAAATGTTTAGGGTTTTTACCATCGCTGTCACGTATCATAAGGAACTGGTCTTTAAGATACAATTTATTTATGTATTTTAAATTGGCATATGTTTTAATATTGGTGCAGCTATTTACAGGTATTATGGTAATGCGTGAAAGATTACCATCACTGTCATATATTTCAGAATAATATTTTTCTAAAAGTAATGGAAGGCGGTTGCTGTCTTGCTTGCCTTCAACTATAAATACAAAGCTGACATTCATAAGGTCATTGGCTGTATATCCTAAGTCATTCAGTATTACATCAATATCTGAATTTTCTTTTACTATGGTGTAATATTCACTGTCCAGTATAACTTCTTTAATTTGCTTTGTTGAGAAATTAAAAATCATATTTGGTGAATGTGTTGAGAAAATTACCTGGTTTTTTTTAGAAAGCCTGAATAAAATTTCACTTGCAACTTTCTGTAACTGTGGGTGCAGGTAAATCTCAGGGTCTTCCATTAAAATAATACATGGAAGCGTATCATCTTCTTCTATATATGTTTCAAGAAGTGACAGTGCATAAATACTTTTTAATCCTTCACCAAGCATATTTATAGAGCCAAGAGACCCGCCACGTTCTTTATTGTAAACCTGTGTGTCAATTTTTAATAGATGGTCTATGTCAAAATCCATAACATAGCGTATTTCCTGTGAAGGGCTGCCGTTTTCATGGAAATGGCGGTTTACCTTTGCAGCAAATTCTGCCAGCTTTGTATGGAAAAGTTTATATTGTAAAAGACGTGCAGTTTCAAAAAGGGTCAGTTCCTCAGGTGCTTTTTTATTAATAAGCCCTATGCATTGGAAGCACAGGTTGCATTTTCTCGCAGAATCAAAAGTACATTCATTATCCTTAAGCATTTTAAAGGATTGTTTATCATAGAAACTGAATACATCATTCTGCAGCGTCTCAAGATTTCTGTTCTGGTCTATATGGTATATTTTGGGAATAATTTGTTTTATATATTGGTTGTTTTTGTGGAACCCGTCTCTATAATGTATGGAAAAACCAGGGTTTATATAACAGTTAAAGGAAATTATGCCATCTTGGAATGATGGCAGTTTTATTTTAAATTCTTCAAGCCATTTGTCATAATTTCTTGTTTTGCTTAATATTCCTTTAGTATAGTAATAATTTAAATCATCATCTGTAAGGGAAATCTGCATTGATATTTCAACTGGCTTGCTATAATCTAAAAATTCATGTGAATATACCTGGCGCAGCCCTGCTGCAATAAGTATTGCATCTATTACAGAAGTTTTGCCAGTGCTGTTTTTACCAACAAGTATAAGAGAATTTTCCATATTGTTGATTTCAAGCCCACGTATGGATCTGAAATTAACGATTTTAAGATAATTAATTTTCATAATAATATTCCCTTTCTCATATTATATGGAATAAAATATTTTTTGTTACTTTTTCCTATGTTCTGTTTTTGTGCTTTTTTTAACAGAAAATCCAAATGTGCCAGCCTGTTTTCCAAGAGCAAAATATGAACCATGTGAATAAGCTATAAGGCCTGTCTTGTCCAGATGAAATTTGTTATTCTGGTCAATGTATCCTGTATCAGCATGGACTGCGGTTACGTCTGCAATAAACATATGGTGTGAACCAAGTTCTTTTATCTCTGTTACATGGCACTCAATATTAACAGGTGCTTCTTTAATCATAGGGCATTTAACAGTATCTGCTGCTTCTTTTGTCAAATTGCATAATTTCCATTTGTCAGTGTCCCTGCCAGAGCGGACACCACAGAAATCAGCTGCATATGCCAGTTTTTCATTAGTAAGGTTAATTACAAATTCACCTGAATTTTTTATAATGTTATATGAAAAACGTTCTGGACGTACAGATATATATAACATTGGCGGGTTTGTGCAGATTGTACCTGTCCATGCAATTGTAATAATATTGGAAAAACCATTAATGTCACCACAGCTTGCCATGACTGCTGGGACAGGGTAAAGCATGTTGCCTGGTTTAAAATTGGTTTTTGGCATGTTGTACCTCCATTGTGGTTTATTGGAAACTAATACATTTATTATATCATAAAATAATACTACACAAACAAAAATTATTGTGATAAAATAAAAAGTATTAAAAAAGGGATACTACTTGTGTTAATTAATGCATCATTATTATTTTATACATAGAAAGGCAGGGATATAATGGCAAAATACCTGGAATTTGAATCAATGACAGAAGGTCTTGAAAATAAGGTTGTCCAGAATTTAAAATTCAGGACAGGAAATTTTTTATGGAAAATAAAGTTTAATGTACCTTTAGACCCTAGTACAGTTAATAATGTAAATTTGTATGTTACATCTGTAAATTTAGCACCACTTAGAACTTCTATAAGGTACAACTCTATGGATAATGAAATAGAGATAGAACCTTTAGAACCATATGCCCAGAATGAGTCTTATATTTTAAATATTACAACTAATGTGGCATCGGCTGGAGGAAAGCATTTGCGTGAGCCTTTACAGGTGCAGTTTAAGATAGAGTAGTCATTTTCTGTAAGTGGAAAAAGAACTTCCTGGCGTAATGTCTTTGGAAGTTCTTTATTCTGGTGGGGATTTATTTTAGTACAGGTTTTAATTTAATTGCAAGTACCCTGTCCATATGGTTTAGTGCCTGGGAGCCAGGTATCGCAGATTCAAAGTTTACATATATATATTTGCCAAGCACCGCAATTTCTTCGTTAAGTGCAGGCATCTGTACAGTTTTCTTTATTTTGCCTGTTTTCATATTTTTTGTGCCTGTACCAGATGGTTTATATATATTTAATTCATTTGTATATCCATAGGCTCTTGATAGTATCATGTTTTTTCCAGTAAATGCAATACCTTGTACAGCAGGTGGAATTACAACATCTGATTTTTCAGTAAGTATTAACGGCATGCTGCCATTTTCTTTTGCTGTATTTTTTTCTACTTTGTAACTTCTGAGTGTGCCATTTTTATTAAGTTCAAAGCTTCCAGCCCATAACTGGTCTTTATGCCATGTAAGGAATGAGGCTTTTTTGCCTAATTTATATACTGCGGAGAAACTTACATTGTGGAACATTGCATATTCTTGTGCTGCATTGTCAACTTCTTTAAAATCTATTGTGCATACTTTTTTACCATTAGTTATCCAGATATTTTCACCATCAAAAGTTATTCCGCCAGCATGTGTCTGGTTAGGAAGGACTATTACTGTAAGCAGGTCTTTAAACTCTTTGTCAAGCACATATATTACAGACTGCTCTTCATAATGTGAATCATATGCAGATATTAGCAGGTAATTTTTAGCAAATGTAAGTCCTTGTGGGCACATGGATGTACTTTCAAAGCCATTTACATTTGTAGAACATATACCTGGTATTGTGTAAGATTTACTGTAATTTGCATATTTTTTTACAATTTCTGTTTTATTCCAGGCATCTGACCTGATAAGTTCTTTTTTAGTCTTGTAATAGCTTGGTGATGTTGTAGTGCCTTTTGTTATGCGTGGTGTAATATCAATAGCAGATTCTTCGCTAATAAATTCTTGCCCAAATGCCATGCGGTAAGCATATACCTTATAACTATAAATTTCTTCTGCTGTAAGGTTTTCGTAAACTTTGGATATAGTTTTTTTATCCTCTATTTTATCTATAAGGGTAAAACCTTCTTCCTGTTTCTGGTATATATAATAACCAGCAGCACCTGTGACAGCTTTCCAGGTTAAACGGAGTTTTCCATAACCTGCTTTGCCTTTAAGGTTTACCTGTTCAGGAAGTGTTGATGTCTTCACTACATTGCTAAATCCGCTTGTATGTTCTTCTGTGTCAGCATATGTCATTATTTTATAACGGTAGTTTTTGCCAGAGCTAAGCCCTGTGTCAGTATAGGAAGTTTCTGTTGTGCTTGTTAAATATTCAAAATCCCCGCTTCCCTGCCTTCTGTATATAATATAACCTGTAGCTGTATCATTTAAGTTCCATGAAAGGTGGATTGACTCCGCTGTATTGGCACTTAATGCAAGCCCTGTTGTGGCATAAGGTGTTGTAACAGCACGTAATGTTTTTGAATACTGGCTTAAAAGATTAGTGGTGTCAAGGTATGATGATATTATATATGAATAAACAGTTCCTGCTTCAAGACCAATTTCTGAAATTGATGTACCAGTTGTTACTCTATATAATTCATATGGCATATCATTAATGCTCCTATATAAGTAATATGAACTGACTGCAGGGTTTTCATTCCATGATAAATCAATTCTGTGGCTTTCTTCTTTTATAATTTTAAAACCAGAAACGGCAGCAGGGCATGTACATAATGATAATACATCAGATGCTTCACCTATGTTACTTTCATTAAGGCAGTATGCCTGGATATATATATCATACCGTTTTGAAGCTTCCAGCCCTTCTATTGTATATGCGTTTAAAGAAGTATTTCCTGATAAAGTGTATACACCCTCAGAAACTGGTTTATAGTATACTTTATATGAAGCATTATTCATACTATCCCATGTTAAGCTGATTGAAGCGCTTGTTGCTGTCTGTGCTGCCCTGTCTGTTACTGCGATGCCAGTAACTTTATTTACAGTAGTGGCAGCATAAAATACCTGTGATAAAGGACTGTATACTTTTTCACCAAGTATAGTTTTATAACAGCGTATCTGGTATGAACATATAGTTGCTGCACTTAAAGAAGGGATTATAAATGAATTTACTGTAGTTTCTGTTGTGTATGGTATACCATTGTAACTTATAGCTAATTCATATCCTTCTGCATCTGTTACAGCATCCCATGTAATTGTTATATCATTTGTTGTTGCGAAAATAACAGAGGATTCTGTTACTACTGCATCAAATGTGGCAGCAGGCGGTGTTTCTGCATAACCAGTAGCTTTTGTGCTGGTACTGCATAATACACAATATAATAATGACATAATGCCTATAAATATTGCTGTGGGTTTAAAATACCTTTTTTTATTCATTGTGTAATCCGTCCTTTATTATATTGATTTTTGGTTTTTGCTAAGTTATACTTAATATATAATATATAGCAAAAATGGCAAATTATGGTCAAAATGTATAAAAATTTTTTCTGATATCTGGCATTTTTAACTAAATTAGTATATGGAGATGTAGAATAAATAGTATGGAAAAAGCAGGCAGCCTGTCTTTAAGTGAACTGGATTGGCATGACTGGGCAGTCCAGTTTGCATTTTATTTTATTATGTTATATACTTAAAAAGAATTTTGTTTATTAATATATTTTATTTTAATGATAGGAGGAACATCTGGATGGGAAATAATGGTTTTTTTAGTATAGAAAGTCCTTTGTATAAGTTTATGAACAGGCTTCTGGATATGATAAAGCTTAACTTTTTATGGATTTTATGCAGTCTCCCGGTTGTTACAATGGGAGCAGCAACTACAGCAGCATTTACTATAACACTTAGGATGGTGGAGGAAGAAGAAGGGTATATAGCAAGGCCATTTTTCCGTGAATTTAAGAATAATCTTGTTAAGGGAAGTATTATTGGGGTTGTCCAGTTATTTGCTATGTATGCAATTTATCTTGATTTCCAGTTGTCTAATATTGAAGGCAACGGAGTTTTATTTACAGTTATTGGCGTACTTGCAATATTTCTGACTTTTATGCATCTTATTTATGCATATGCGCTTTTGGCAAGATATGAAAATACAATTATAAACACTTTAAAAAATTCTTATGCTATTGGTTTAAGGTATTTACCTAAAACTTTTGGTCTATTTATTATAATTGTACTTGAATGTGCAATTTTTCTGTGGAATTTTACTACACAGTTTATAGGGATGTTATTAGGTCCGGCATGTATTATTTTGACAATAAGCAGTTTTGCAAGACCCTTGTTTAAGCTGGTTGAAAAGGATAACGAAGAAAGGACATCACATAAAGATGAAGGGTTTGAGGATGCAGGCGGAGCCAGTGTAAAGGAAGAGGACTTTAATTAAGAATTTAAAATTTGCGCATGTCTCCAGGAGTATTAGGGACATGCTTTATTTATATAAAGATTGTGGATATACGCTTTAATATGAAAGGGGTATGTATGGCATATAAAATTATGGTACAGGGAACTATGTCAAATGCAGGCAAAAGCCTGGTAGTAGCAGGGCTTGCCCGTTTATTTGCCAGAGATGGATATAAGGTTGCTCCTTTTAAATCACAAAATATGGCACTTAATTCATTTATTACAAAAGACGGTTTTGAAATTGGACGTGCACAGGCTGTACAAGCAGAGGCGGCTGGAATTATTCCAGAAGTATATATGAACCCGGTATTATTAAAGCCTGTCAGTGAAATGGGTTCACAGGTTATTGTAAATGGAAAAGCCATATGCAACATGAAAGCAAAAGATTATTTCAAGTATAAAACAGAACTTGTGCCTGATATTATGGCTGCATTTAATTACCTGGACAGGAAGTTTGACATTGTAATAATAGAAGGTGCAGGAAGCCCTGCTGAAATAAACCTTAAAGAAAATGATATTGTGAATATGGGACTTGCAGAAATGACAAATTCGCCTGTCCTGCTTGTTGGCGATATTGACAGGGGTGGTGTGTTTGCGCAGGTTTATGGGACTATTGCACTTCTTGAAGAGAAGGAACGTAGCAGGATAAAAGGGATTTTGGTTAATAAGTTCAGAGGGGATAAATCAATACTTGAACCAGGGATTAAAATGCTTGAAGATAAATGTGGTAAGCCTGTCCTGGGTGTTATCCCTTATATAAATATTGATATAGATGATGAAGATAGCCTATCAGAAAGGTTTTCTAAAGGCCATTATGCAGGCATTGTTGATATAGCAGTAATCAGGCTTCCAAGGATTTCTAATTTTACAGATTTTAATGTATTTGGAAATTTTGAAGGGGTTTCACTTAGGTATATAGATAATGCCAGGGACTTAAAAGAGCCTGATATTATATTTATCCCTGGTACAAAAAATACTATAAAAGACCTTATGTGGATGCGCCAGAATGGGATTGAAGCAGCAGTTAAAAAAGCAAATTCAAAAGGATGTATAGTTTTTGGGATTTGTGGGGGATATCAGATGCTTGGAAATTCAATAAGTGACCAATATAATATGGAAGAGGGCGGTACAGCCAGTGGAATGGGGCTTATTGATATTAATACTGTATTTGGAAGTGAGAAGAAAACAGTACAAACTAGTGGAAAGTTAGGCAAGATTAATGGTTTATTTAAAGAACTTTCTGGTAAAGAATATAATGGATATGAAATACATATTGGCATGACAGAGGGGAAATGCCAGAATGAAACATGCCAGCCTGTTAATATATCTGCCAGCCAGAATAATGTGTATGGTTCGTATATACATGGGCTTTTTGACAATGGAGATATAGCATATACTATATTAAAAGCTATTGCTGCCAGAAAAGGGGCTGGTGACAATGTAATTAAAAGTTTTAATTATAAAGAATATAAGAAAAAGCAGTATGATATACTTGCAGATACAATAAGAGATAATGTGGATATAGCTAAAATATCAAGATGCATGGGAATATAATCTTACTATGGACAGCATAGTTATGAATAGCAACATTATAATTTATATGGGGCATAAATATGGATAAAGAAGAATTATTTAATATAAAAATACAAGAACCTTGTTTAAAAGCATATACAAAAGCACAAGTGCACTGGGATAGCATTGCAAAGCCTTTAGACGGGCTTGGTGTATTTGAAGACATTATTAAAAAGATAGCAGGAATTACACAAAATGCAGATATTGTAATTGGCAAAAAGGCTGTTGTTGTAATGTGTGCTGATAATGGAATTATAGAAGAAGGCGTAAGCCAGTCAGGGCATGAGGTAACAACAGTTGTTTCCTCTAATATAGCAAAAGGGATTGCAAGTGTATGCCGCATGGCAAATGTTGCAGGAGCAGATGTAATACCAGTGGATATTGGTATTAAAGATAACATTAATGTAAATGGGCTTTTAAATAGAAAAGTTTTAAACGGGACTGCTAATTTTGCAAAAGAACCAGCAATAACTAGCGAAGGGCTTTTGCAGGCAATACAGACAGGAATAGATATTACCAGGGATTTAAAAGAGAAAGGCTATAAAATTATTGCCACAGGTGAAATGGGCATTGGCAACACTACTACAAGCAGTGCACTTGCAAGTATAATGTTAAATATGCCAGTTCCAAAGGTGGCAGGCAGAGGTGCAGGGCTTAATGATGAGGGGCTTAAAAAGAAAATTCTGGTAATAGGAGATGCAATAAAAAAATATGGGCTTGATAACCAGAAGGAAACATGCCAAGAAGAAACATTTAAAGCATTATGTTGCATTGGAGGGCTGGATATAGCCGGGCTTACAGGTATATTTATTGGTGGTGCATTGTACCATATACCAATAGTTATTGATGGAATTATATCAGCAACAGCAGCACTTGCAGCAGAAAGGCTTGTGCCAGGCTGCCAGGCATATATGATAGCTTCACATATAGGCAAAGAACCTGCCTGTAAATTTATACTTGACACGCTTTGCCTGAAACCTGTAATTGATGCAGGGCTTGCATTAGGTGAAGGGACAGGTGCTGTGCTTTTATTTCCAATGCTTGATATGGTAATTGAGGTTTACAGGGAAAATACAACATTTGATGATATTAATATAGAACAATACAAGAGGTTTACAGATATATGATAGTTACAGTTACTGGCGGGAGTGGAAGTGGCAAGTCGGAATTTGCCGAAAACATGGTGGCAGAATTATCATGTCATACTAAAGAAAATAATAAACTATATTATATTGCTACAATGAAACCATATGGTGAAGAGGCCGCTATGCGTATAAACCGCCACAAAAAGCTGCGTGAGGGAAAGGGATTTTTAACTATTGAATGTTATAATAATATTGGCTGCTGCCAGATTGATAGTAAAAGCAATGTATTGCTTGAATGTATGTCAAACCTGGCTGCTAATGAAATGTTTGAAGAAACTATAAAAGACCAGAATTATGTTTTAAATAAAATATGTAGTGGAATAGACAAGTTAAAAGATACAGCAGGTAATCTTGTAATTGTAACAAATGATATATTTGCTGATGGAATTATATATGATAAAAGTACAATGGAATATATAGAACTTCTTGGAAAGATTAACCAGTATCTTGTAAGTATTAGTAACAGGGTGATTGAAGTTATATATTCATGTCCTCTTATTATTTTATAGTATATAATAAGATTTTTAACAGAGGGAAAATAAGGGGGACAGTGTCTATAACTAAGGAAGGCGGGAGATAATAGTGAAAAAAAGTAAAAAAAATATAATATTTATTTTATTATTTATTACAATGGCTTTTGTATTTTTTGCTTTAATAAATATACAAGAAATAATAGACTATTCTAAAATAGAGGCAGCAGGAAGTAAAGTTTTAACACCTGTTAATGTAAAACAGAAAACTAATAAAAGGTATAATAAAGGAAGGACAACTGAAACTACAACTAATTATGTACAGTTTGTTGTTGAGATTAACAATAGCAGGAAATCTTTTTATATGAAAACATCCGATGCATATGGTGCAAATTCTCCATCAGTAGGGCTTGAAGCAGTTGCTTCTAAAAAGAAAATTAAGAGATACATATTTTATACAGATAAACACATTTATTACTCAAAAAATGCAGCTACAACAGGTGAATATATAAAAGAAAGCATAACAGATAAATTAATTGTATTTTGCTTTATAATAGGTTTTATAGGCTTAGGATTTCTTTTTGTAAATATCTCAGATAAAATTATAGAAAAACGCAGGATGAAAACTATAGGATATAAATAAAAAACAGCAGGATAATTTCTCAAAATACAATTTCAAGTTATTATATGTTATAATAATATTATAGTATAACATTTTAACTATGCATAATAGGAAAGGAGAAACTAAGGGGTTCTTTAAAGAAATACCTTAATGCAATATTAGAAGGCGGTTTCCCATATGCAATAATTGTAAAATTACAAGATATAAAAGAAATTAAGCCTTCATAAGAAAAGAAAACTGATTTTAAGAGAAGTGGCAATATCCAAACGTTTATAAAAACGTTTGGATATTGTTTTTGTAACACTTTACTGCAATTCCCTGTGGTGTTTTAGACTTTTCACAAGTTTATGACGCTGGTTTAAATTCCTGTATGTCATATGATAGTGTGCAGGCAATGGTTTATATATGATAATATAATAAAATATATATAATGCCACAGCACACACAAGGTCAATAAATGAGTGCTGTTTTAAAAATAATGTTGAAATACATATTAATATACATAATACAAGTGAACTGTTTTTAACCCATTTTTTATTTTTAAAATACTGGCTTGTAGCTATACCAACATGTATTGCAATAGAATTATATACATGTATGCTTGGACATACATTTGTATCTGTATCAGTGGCATATAGTATTGATATTATATTAGTGAATATATTTTCACGCTCAAATGATTCTGGACGCATATTTTGTGCATTTGGAAAAAATGTATATATTATTAAACTGGTAGTCATTCCCATAACAAGTATTGCAGCACATCTGTAGAAATCATCTATATATTTTGTCTGGAAGAAAAGGAAAACCAGGCTTGCTGCCACATATATAAACCATAAAAGGTATGGTATTATAAATATTTCACAAAACGGTATAAAATCATCTATAATACAGTGGACTTCACTAAATTTTACATCAGTGCGCTGTTCAAGCAATACAAACCATACCATATATATTGGAAGGTAAAGAATTATAATTGCATGTTTATACTTAAATAGAAATTGTTTTAATTTCTTCATTAAAAATCCTCCAGTTAATTGTTAGTTACCATTTGCGTGAGTGTTTCCAGTCTATTTCATTCCGTATATATTTAAAAGTTTCATCTTCTCCCTTTTCAGCAAGCATATTTAGTAATTTTTCAATAAGTTTCCTGGTATCAGGATGCAGTACATAATGGTTCTGGTTTTTGGCATAGTATGCAAGCGGAAACGAGTCATCATAGGAATTTCGATTATAATTTTTACTTGCTGCAACCCTGTCACAAAACATTTCTATAACATAACGTTGAGGCATTGGCATTCCTTGTAAACCGTCCTGTGGTTTTAAGGAATAATCTATCCAGTATTCAAAATGGTGTCTGTTCCTTCCTTTGTGGTGCAGCCATGCTGATGAATATCCATAAACTTCTTTTTCGCCAAAGTTCGGGCTTCTTTTGCCACCCTGGTAATATTTTACGCCAGCAAGAAATTCAACAGGATGGTATTTTGACCAGTCATGCATAATACCTTGTTTATAAAGCCCTGCACGGAAGCAAAGCCTGCGTACAAGTTTTTTATGGTGTAATATAGTTGAAAGATGTCCAAAGAAATTATTCCATAAACTCATAAAATCAATCCATTTCTATAATGCTATTCATACAAGTGTACATATTATATTCCAATATAAAATGTAAGTCAATCAATGTTATACAAACTTAATTTACTTTTCATTTTTATTACGCAACTGTCCTGGTGTAACACCTTTCCATTTTTTAAATGTACGTATAAGATGGCTACAGTCTGCAAACCCTGTTTCATTGCTTATACTTGTAAGGTCTAAATTTGTCATAAGAGCTAGGTCTTCTGCTTTATTAATCCTTGTAAATTCAATATATTCCTTGCATGACTGGTGGTATGTCTGTTTAAATAATTTGGCAAAATTTGAATAACTCATTCCACACATTCCGGCAAGGCTGCTTATTTTTATAGGTTCATTATAGTGTTTCTCAATATATTCTGTAATTCCTGCAAATGTACTGGCTTTGTTGTCTGACATTCTTATTGCTTCGTCTATGTCAAGCCCACGTCCAATCCAGTTTCTTGCAAAATATGATAACAAAGCAGATATATGTGAGCATACTACTATATCATAGCCATAGTTCCTGCTTTCCATCTCTTTTATACATGTATTAAATATATTATATACAGGGATGTCTTTTAGCATTTCTGAAGAAAAATAAATATACTCAGGGTTTTTATTGTACGCAAGCTGGAATATTTTAAGAAACCTTGTTTTATAACATGTGTTTATATTTAGGAAGTTCATGTCAAATTTTATTATCTGGTATTTTATATTATATTGTTCCATAGTTAGTTTTTCCTCTGGTACTGGCATTATTGAATTATGTTTTAAGTCATATTTAGGATGGAGCATCTGGTTCTCTTTTGATGTAGCAGATGCACTTTTTGATTTATCAAGACCTGGTGTTTTGCTAGTGTTGCCTTTAAGCTTGTTTATTGAATGTACAAGCTGTGGAAAGAATATTATTATATCACCTGGGTGCAGTATATAGACATAATTGCCACATGTAGTTTCTACTTCACCTTCCAGTATATGTACAATTTCAAAAAAATAGTGCCAGTGAGGCAGTACAGGAAAATTATCGTTTGATGCTATATAGTCAAATGCTACTAATGGTGTATTAAGCCTGTCACTATATTCATAAAGATTTTTCATTTTATCACCCTTTCAGACAAATATCTGGTTTTTCTAGTACATAATTTTATTCAATATCGAGTATAAATTATTTTCTTCAAAAAGTACAGGGAATATAATGCTTTGCTACAATTTTGACATATTTTGTTTCTTTAAAAAATAAGAGATTTATACAATTTTTTGATAAATTTATTATATTATAGCAATATAACTGGTGATATAATCTTACTTACTGTTATTAAAAAGGGAGGTATAAACGCATGACACCAATGAAATGGTTTGGTTCTTTTTTAAAGAAATACTGGATACGTATGGCAGCAGGGCTTTTGCTTGTAACTATACTTGCAGCGGCAGCTTTAGCAGGGCCTTATGTGTCTAAACTTATTGTTGACGATGTTATTAATGGTGGACAGACGGAACTTCTTGGAAAACTTGTTGCATTTCTTATAGTGCTTGTAATTGTTAAGGGCATATGCAGGTTCTTTTCACAGGTGCTTTTTGAAACAAGCTCACAAAATGTTTTGTTTAATATGAGGGAAACGGTTTACCGCAAACTTTTACAGGAGGATTTTGCGTTTTATAATAAAAACCGTACAGGAGACCTTATGAGCCGCCAGACAGGTGATATGGACGCCATACGCCATTTTGTTGCATATGTTATCTATACTGTTTATGAAAATGTGCTTTATTTTATATTTGCACTTGTAATGATATTTGCTACAAATGTTAAAATGGCACTTTGTATGGTAATAGTGCTTCCACTTACGGCAATGACTACTTATTCACAGGCGAAAAGCGTAAAACCTGCATTTACAAACTGCCGTAATGCATTTTCAAGCCTTAATACATTTGTACAGGAAAATATAAGCGGTAACAGGGTTGTAAAAGCATTTGCAAAAGAAGATTTTGAGATGGAAAAATTTGCAGTTGAAAATGACAGATACCGTGATGCTGAGCTTGGTGCTGCAGGCATATGGAAAAAATATGTGCCTGTATTTGAACTTTTTTCCAATGCACTTAATATTATCCTTATGATAGTTGGCGGAATAATGGTTGTGGAAGGTGAAATGACAATGGGAGACCTTGTTGCAGTAAATGGCTATCTCTGGATGCTTACTGTCCCACTGCGTATGGCTGGATGGTGGATTAATGATATACAGAGATTTACTACATCTGTAGAAAAAATATATGCTACATATAGTGCAGAGCCTGATGTCCAGAAACCGCTTAATCCTGTTAAAAGAAAGAAACTTGAAGGGGATATTGTATTTAACAATGTGTCGTATAAGGCAGAGGATGAAGATATCCTCCATAATATAAGTTTTGAAGTCAAGAAAGGGCAGACTATAGGCATAACTGGTACTACAGGTGCCGGCAAGTCTACAATTATTAACCTTTTATGCCGTTTCTTTGATGTTACAGGTGGTGAAATACTTGTAGACGGGGTTAATGTAAAAGACCTGGATATGTACCAGCTCCGTGAAAATATAGGAATTGCAATGCAGGATGTGTTCCTTTTTTCAGATACTATTGAAGGAAATATTGCATATGGGAAACCAGACTGTAGTTTTGAAAAAGTCAAAGAGGTTGCCAAAATGGCAGATGCTAATATTTTCATTAAGAATATGCCAGATGGCTATGATACTATGATTGGAGAGAGGGGCGTTGGTCTTTCTGGAGGACAGAAGCAGAGGATTTCACTTGCAAGGGCACTGCTTAAAGAGCCTTCAATACTTATTCTGGATGATACAACTTCTGCAGTTGATATGGAAACAGAAAGTTATATACAGCGCCAGCTTGAAAATATAGACCATGCATGTACAACATTTATTATTGCATACAGGATTTCTTCTATAAGAGATGCAGATAAAATTATTGTACTTGACAATGGAAGGATAGTTGAACAGGGGACACATGAAGAACTTTTAGCAAAAAATGGTTATTATTCAACAGTTTATTACCACCAGTACCCTATGGCGGCTGAATTAAAGAGAAGAAATGCCAGCCAGGGTGCTGTTTAGGACAGGAGGTGGCAGTTTTGGCAAGAAACCGTTATGATATAGACGAAATTTTAGAAGATAAATTTGACATAAACCAGCTTAAACGTCTTGCAGGATATATTAAACCTTATAAGAAAAGAATGGCTGTAGTGCTTTTCCTTATGCTTTCTTCATCTGCACTTGGAATGTTTCTGCCTAAATTTTTACAAATTGAAATGGACGTTTATATCCCTGCAAAGGATAAAGACGGAATTATATTTCTGTCTTTGCTTGCAGTAATTATTGTGGTATACTCAGTTGTAAGCACAAGAATAAAAATAAGTGTAACAACAAGGATAGGGCAGGATATTATACACCAGCTAAGGGAAGATATATTTAAACATTTACAGGAACTTCCTTTTAGTTATTATGATGACCGCCCACATGGCAAGATACAGGTACGTGTTGTAAATTATGTTAATAATTTAAGTGACCTTTTATCAAATGGAATATTAAATACAATAACTGATTTATGTAACCTGGTCTTTATACTGGTATTTATGTTTGCATTGAGCCCAAAACTTACATTAATATGTTTATGTGGGCTTCCAGTGCTTGCGGTTTATGTTATAATAATTAAACGTAAACAAAGACGTGCATGGCAGATACAGAGCAATAAGCAGTCTAACCTTAACGCATATATTGCAGAAAGCATAAATGGCATACGTGTAACGCAGGCATTTGTGCGTGAACAGAGAAATACTGATATATTTAATGATTTAAGCAACTTATACCGCAAGGCATGGCTGCGTGCTGTATATTTTAACTTTGCAATGGGGCCTATGGTAGACCTTATATCAACAATTACTACTGCTTTTATATATGTAGTGGGTGTTTATAGTATTATGGGTGGAAAAAACTCTGGAATTGAAATTGGTGTTATATTTGCGTTTACAGCTTATATAAGCAGGTTCTGGGCACCTATAAATACTATAGCCAGTTTTTATAACAGCGTACTTACAGCAGTATCATATCTTGAACGTATATTTGAAACAATTGATGAGCCTGTACTGGTAAAGGATGAACCTGATGCAAAAGATATGCCTTCCATAAAGGGTGATGTTACATTTGAGGATGTCACATTTAGTTACGAAGAAGGGGAAGCTGTTTTAAAGAATATCAATTTCCATGTGGAACAGGGACAGTGTATTGCCATAGTAGGGCCTACAGGTGCTGGCAAGACTACAATAGTAAACCTTTTAAGCAGGTTTTATAATGTAGACAGTGGAAAGGTACTTGTGGATGGGACTGATATATCTAAAGTCCGCCTTAATTCACTACGCAGGCAGATGGGTGTAATGATGCAGGACAGTTTTATATTTTCAGGTACTATTATGGATAATATACGTTATGGCAATAAAGACGCTACAGATGAAGAAGTAATTAAAGCAGCAAAAACTGTATGTGCACATGATTTTATAATGGATATGGAAAATGGTTATAATACACAGGTAAATGAACGTGGCAGCAGGCTGTCAGCAGGGCAGCGCCAGCTTATCTCATTTGCAAGGGCATTACTTGCAGACCCTGCTATACTTATACTTGATGAGGCAACTTCAAGCATTGATACAGAAACAGAAATTGTTTTACAAGAAGGGCTTGAGAAGCTTCTTAAAGGAAGGACTTCATTTATTATTGCACACCGCCTTTCTACAATTAAAAATGCAGATAGTATAATGTATATAGATAAAGGCGGGATTCAGGAGTCTGGAAGCCATCAGGAACTTCTGGATAAGAAAGGGCTGTATTATAACTTATATATGTCACAGTACCAGATGTAATTAATGGAGGGATTATGTATACATTTAAAAGCCGTGTAAGATATAGTGAAACAGATGAAACGGGCTGTTTAAGCCTTGATGCAATTATTAACTATTTCCAGGACTGTACTAATTTTGAATCAGAAGACTTGGGGGCTGGCATAGAATTTTTAACTAAAAACCAGATAATGTGGGTTTTAAGTTCATGGCAGATAGTTGTAAGTTATTACCCTTTATTTGGTGAAAGGATAGAAGTTGGTACACAGTCATACGGCTATGATAAAATGGTTGGCTTCCGTAATTTCCTTATAACAGGAGAGGATGGAAGCACAATCGCCAAGGCAAATTCAAACTGGGTGCTTATGGATATGAAAAAGGGCGGGCCTGCTATAATAAAACCTGACATTGGTGAAATATATGGCAGGCATGAACCGCTTGAAATGGATTATGCACCTAAAAAAATCAAATTATCAGGGGATGGTATTACAGGTGAAAGTTTTATTGTTAAGGAGTACCATCTTGATACTAACCATCATGTAAACAATGGGCAATATGTAAGAATGGCAATATTTGCCCTTGGAATAAAAGAAAGGGCAAAGGAACTGCGTGTAGAATATAAAAGGCAGGCACTTCTTGGCAATAAAATTATCCCTGTTGTATACAGGGATAAAAATATGGCATTTGTTTCACTTAATGGTGAAGATAACAAAGCCTATGCAGTAGTACAGTTTATTTTTTAATTATTATTCTAAAGTGGCATGGGGAATTTATATGGTTTCAGTTATATTGTCTTTACTTGGATTTGCAAGTACATTATATTTCCTGGTTTATATATTATGGACAGGTAATAATAATTTATTTACTTATTTCTGGCTTTTACTTGGAATTTTATTGACTGGTGCAGCAATACTGCGCCATATTGTACAAAAACGCCAAATTATAATTCCAAAGCCTTTAATGGCGGTTTTTTATACTGTTACCTTCACTGGATGTTTTATACTTGCTGTAACAGAATTTATAATTATTGCAAATGGTTTCCAAAAACCAGAGCCAGGTGCAGATTACATCATTGTGCTCGGCGCAAGAGTAAATGGCACTAAGGTTTCTAGAAACCTTAAATACCGCCTTGATGCTGCATTAGAATATATAAGGGATAACCCTGGCTGTAAAATTGTTGTAACAGGCGGACAGGGAAAAGGTGAGGATATAACAGAAGGGCAGGCAATGGAAGATTACCTTGTACAGAATGGTACAGACCCAGGTATAATTATTAAAGAGGAAAAATCAGAAAATACAGAAGAAAACCTTAAGTATAGCATGGATATTATTAAAGACAAATCTGCAAAAATTGTGCTTGCAAGTAACAACTTCCATATTTACAGGGCAAAAAGGATTGCATTAAAACAAGGATATGAAAATATATCTGGAACAGGAGCAAGGACAGTTATATTTACAGTGCCAAACTGTTATTTACGTGAAGCATTTGCAGTTATAAAATACAAAATATATGGACAGATATAAGACTGGGAGCTTTTAAATGAGTAATGTAAACAGTGTAAAAAATATAAAAGATATTAAAAAGGGATTCCATGATGGCATCCCAATTGCGCTTGGATATATTTCAGTAAGTTTTACATTTGGAATTATGGGTGTTGCATCTGGTTTATCCTGGTGGCAGACATTGTTAATTTCAATGACAAACCTCACATCGGCGGGCCAGTTTGCAGGGCTTGGGATTATGGTAACAGCAGGAGGACTGGTTGAGATGGCAATGACGCAGTTTGTTATAAACCTGCGTTATGCACTTATGTCAATATCATTATCACAAAAGGCAGATAAAAGTTTTAATCTTGTATCAAGGCTTTTAGCAGGATTTGGAATTACAGATGAAATCTTTGCAGTGGCGGCAAGCAAAAACAGGACTATAAGTAAGTATTATATGGCAGGGTTAATTTCAATGCCATATATTGGATGGGCATCAGGTACGGCAGCAGGTGCACTTCTTGGTGAAGTTATACCAGCAGCTTTAAGCAGTGCATTAGGAATAGCGATATATGGAATGTTTATGGCGATAATTATCCCACAGGCAAGGGATAACCATAAATGCCTTGTAGTAATAATTATTGCCACAGTTTTAAGCTGTTGTTTTAAATATATCCCATTACTGTGTAATGTATCTTCAGGGTTTGTAATAATTATATGTGCAGTTTTAGCATCTGTTGCTGGTGCAATATTATATCCTGTAGAAGAAACGGGGGAAGAATAATGCTAGCAGAAAAATTTTTTATTTACCTTGCAGTAATGGCAGGTGTTACATATCTTATAAGGGCTTTACCATTTGCATTGTGCCAGAATAAGGTCAAAAACCAATTTATCAAGTCATTTCTTTATTATGTACCATATGCTGTACTTGCTGCAATGACATTCCCGGCTGTAATCTATTCTACAGATGGTATTATACCAGGCATTGCTGGGACAGCTACAGGGCTTTTATTTGCATATAACAGAAAAAGCCTGCTTATGGTTGCATTAGTATCATGTGCCACTGCATTTGCAGCAGAAATGTTATGTAAGCTGTTATAAAAACATTTCTGTTGTGTTTTCTTCTGAAATGGCTGCTTTTCAAGCAATTGGATATTTTAGTAATATTCTGAAAAAAATGATAAGTATTCTTTTTTAACAACAGTAGCACGTTTCTGGCTTACTGGTATATTTTTGCCACTTTCCATTATAACATAGTTTTTAGACAGTTTTTTTATATATTTTAAATTAATAAGAAAAGATTTATGGACTTGTATAAACTGGGGTTCTTCTATAAGTTCAGAAATTTCTTCTTCAAAAGATTTTCTTATAAATATACTTTTGATAATTCTGCCATTTGTTAAATGTGCTTCTAACATCCTGGAAGAATTTTCAATATATTCTATCTGTGAATAATGGACTGGAACAAGACCATCTTTAGTCTTTATAAGATATGATGCTTCTTTTTCAGCGTTTTTGTAAGACAGGGCATAATTGAGCGCTTCAAATATCCTGTTTTCATTTAATGGTTTTAAAATATACCTTATTGCATGTAAATCATAAGCTTCAAGTGCATAATCACTTGAATATGTAGTATATATAATTATATTATCACTGTTGTTTCTGCGTATCTGGCTGCCAATGTCAATTCCATCTTTTCCAGCCATGATTATATCTAAAAAATATATATCTGCCAGTTCATTTTTCTGGATATTATTATATAATTGGGGAGCATTAGAAAACTTTTCTATTTCAAAGTCAATATTTGGATAAAATTTTTTATATTTTAATAAGATTTTTTCTATTTTTAGCAAATCCTCAATGCTGTCATCACAAATTACTATTTTCATATACGTTTCCCCAGAAGTTACTATTTATTTTATGCGTTTGTATTATATAAAATTCTAACATAAAACATTATAAAATGCAAACATAACTAAGGGATGTGTATTGGTAGTTTTTATACAGGCAGGCATAAAACCAAGGGTCAGAGTTTTATGCCTGTTTAGGGTCTGGTATCCACAACAAATATATATTTGCTGTGGGCGCTTAACTACTTCAAATCCAGAAGTAAAGCCAGCTTCTTTATTATACGCTGTATTTTAGTAATATTTTAATCTATTTTTTCACAAAGAAACTCTAAAATTTCGCAAAAAGAATTATATTAAAAAATCCATCTTCAAGATAGCAGCCAGTTTCTCCTTCAATTTTTTCTGAAAAAGATAATACACTTTGCATTCCAAGTCCGTGGTTTTCACCATTTGTGCTTTTAGGAAGTCCTGTCATTAAATCAAATTCTATATTTTTGTCAAATTCATTTTTCATATGTATTAACAAATGTTCATATGAACAGTTTACTTTTACATATATATTTCTTCTGTTCTTGTCAAAATCTTTTACACAAATTATTGCATTTTCAAATAAATTGGCAATAACCAAAGTAAATTCATAATCATTAACTGGTATTTCTTTTGGGATAACAATATCCAAATCTACTTTAATTCCAAGAAAATGGGCTTTTTCCATCATTTTTGATACAATAGTATTAGCAATGAGGTTATTACAATATTTAATTACTTTATTCTCATCTACTACACTATTAATATGTTCAGTAATTTTTCTGATTTCATCATATTTATTTTGGGAAAGCATAGCATCAATCATTTTGGAGTAATGTCTTATATCATGGCGTAATATTTTCATATTATGTTCTGACTGCTCTAACATATAATATTGGTTTTCCAGTCCCTTGATGTATTCTTCCATAAATATATTTTTCCAGTAAATATCCGCCTTTTCTGACTGGCTCTCTACATATCGTAAAATAACTACATATGAAACAAACATAGTTATAATAAAAACAATTATCCCAGGTATATTAGCAGGTATATCATAAAGCCTGTTTGGGAAATATGCTAAAAATGTAAAACTGCAATAAAAAAACACAGGAATAAGACATAATTCCCACCAGTTTTCTAGATATTCCATTTCTTGGCATTTGAGGCATATTTTCCGTAATCTGGAATGTAAAATAAAAAGAATGCCAATATGTACAATAGCACTTCCTAAAAGTGATAGTATTTCTTTTCCAGTACATATATGCAGTATTGTTGCCATAATGCTTCCTGCTATTACATAGTTGGATGCGCTAAGGCCCATAAACAGGACTTTATTATCCCTTTTCTTTGAAATAATAATAACAACAGACTGGGTAATTATTATTTGCGTAATTGTCACTATAAAATAGCATAATTTGCTGTCAGGAAAAATATTCAGCATAAGATAACTGGAAATTATTCTTGAAACCAGCATAGAATTATGCTATACTCTGTTTTGTTGTGTTTTGGTTATTTTAACACAGAAAAATAATCCGGGTGTTCGGGACCTTCCATCCGCATATCAAAACTAAAGGAGATTAAAATTATGAACAAAAAAATTCTATTTATCACACAGTCAGCAATGATTGCAGCAGTTTATATTGTACTTACGTATTTTATAAATGCTTTTAATCTTGCGTCAGGTTCAATCCAGATAAGGATTTCAGAAGCATTAACGGTTCTTCCTTATTTTACACCAGCCGCAATTCCAGGTTTATTTATAGGCTGTTTCCTGTCTAATATACTTATAGGAAGTCTTGTTCCAGATATAATATTTGGAAGCCTTGCAACATTAATTGGTGCTGTTGGTACATATCTTTTAAGAAACCATAAATTTGCACTTACACTTCCTCCTGTAATATCTAATATGATTATTGTGCCATTTGTGCTTAAATATGCATATGGTGTACCACCAGTTATTTTTAAGGATATGGATTTGACTATTCCATTTCTTATGGCAACTGTAGGTATAGGTGAAGTTATTTCATGTTGTATACTGGGCACTCTGCTTGTCCGTTCATTAGGCAGGTACAGGGGGCAGATTTTTGGTATTGTTGCTTCAAAACCAGTTACAAAGGCATAAAATAGAGGAATATTAAAACAAGGTAGGGAATATATTGTATAAATGAATTCCAGTAAATCATTCTTGGAAAGGGAGGGTACTATGTCAAGAACCAGGATAGTGATTTTACAGATGAGGGAAATTATATATACAGCTATATTTGCAGGCCTTGGCATACTGTTGCTTATAATCTTGTTTTTCATGTTTTGGCCTGATGGGAAGGATGAAAATAAGGAACGGGCAGATAATGAAAAGACGGCTGTTTATGAGGCTGGCATCTATAATAAAAAGATGACAGTGGGTGACAGTGTTATTAACCTGCAAGTGGTTCTTGATGAAGAACAGGTTAAATCAGTAGAAATGACAAACCTGGATGATACAGTGTCTGCAATGTACCCGCTTATGAAACCTTCTGTTGAGTCAATTTCAAACCAGCTTGCAGCAGGTGCATCATTAGATGAAGTGGTATTGTCAGATGAGGGGCAGTATACAGAAAAGATGATTTTAAATGAAGTAGATAATGTTTTAGATGAACATAAGGCAAAATGATTTGTAAAGGTGTGTCTGTAAAAGACGCACCTTTTATGTTATAATAAATTAACAGTTATTACATTATTATAAAGGAGAAATGGATGTCATTACAATTTATACTCGGGGGTTCAGGCAGGGGAAAGACTTATTATATACAACATATGGCTGTCAGTGAGGCTTTTAATAATCCGCAGAAAGAATATATAATAATTGTGCCTGAACAGTTTACAATGCAGACGCAAAAAGAACTTGTAGAGTTAAGTCCTGGAAAGGGAATTATGAATATTGATGTACAGAGTTTTGTAAGACTTGCTTTCAGGGTTTTTACTGAACTTGGGGCAGGGAATAAGCCTGTACTTGATGATATGGGAAAGACTATGATATTAAAAAAAGTTCTGCTTGACAGGCAGGATGAACTTGGATATTTTGGAAGGAATATACATAAAAAGGGTTATATTACAGAGATAAAATCTTTTTTATCAGAACTTGTACAATATGGAATTGACGATGAAATGCTTGGGAGAATGATTGGAAGTGCAGAAAAGAAACCAGCGCTTAAAAGAAAACTTGAAGATATGGCTGTAGCTTACAAAGCATTTCTTGATTATATAAATAATAATTATATAACTTCTGAAGAGGTTATAACTGTATTTTCAGAAATTGCTAATATGTCAGAAATTATCATGGGAAGTGTTATATTTCTTGATGGTTTTACAGGATTTACTCCATTGCAGTATAAACTTCTTGCAGAATTAATGAAATCAGCAGAGAAAGTATATGTAACTGTTTCAATAGATTTTAATGAGCCTGTTACAAGTGAGGGCGCAAAACACAGGCTTTTCCATATGAGCCGTAAAACAATATGTAAGCTTAGGGATATTGCGTATGCAAATAATATTGAAGTGCTGGATAATATATGGACAGGTTTGAGTGAAGGTGAAAGCAGATATGCAGAAGCACCATCACTTTCGGCACTTGAAAAGAATTTGTTCCGTTATAATATGGCAAAATACAATAATCCAGGTGAGATTTCAATACATTTGTTAAAACAGCCTGGTGATGAAGTTTCATTTATTATACAAGAGATTAAACATCTGCTCAGGGAAAAGAAATGCAGGTATAAGGATATTGCTATAATAGCAGGTGATTTGCAGACCTATGGGATTATAACTGATAATGAAATGAAACAGGCAGGTTTTCCATGCTTTATTGACCAGAAGAAAAGTGTACTTTCAAATCCATTTGTTGATGCTATAGATGCAATACTTGATGTTTTAATTAAGGACTTTGCTTATAAAGATGTAATGAGGTATATTAAAGGAAGTTTTTCAGGAATTACTAAGGAATATGCAGATATTATGGATAATTTTATTCTTGCAACAGGAATAAGGGGACATAAAAAATGGGGGAAGGAATGGGATAGTGGGTACGTGTACCAGAGGCGTACTGCTGAATCAAAAGAATATGCGGATGGTGTTATAAATTCTGTGCGTGAAAAAATAGCAGGTATATTATTGCCGCTTTATAAAGAAACAGTTCCAAAGAAACATACTGTAAGGCATTTTGCAGAGATATTCTGTAATTTTTTTGAAGAACAGGGTTTTTATGGAATTATAATGGAAAAAGCAGATTTATTTGCGGAACAAGGGGAACTGGCACTTGCTGGTGAGTATGGACAGATTTACGGAATTATATTATCTGTATTTGACAGGCTTGTAGAACTTCTTGGTGATGAGGAAATGAAACTTTCTGAATTTAAGGAACTGCTTGACACTGGGTTTTCAGAAGCAAGGATAGGGCTTATACCACCTGGCACTGACCAGATTGTTGCAGGTGATATGTCAAGGACACGTATTTCAGGAATTAAATATTTATTTTTTATAGGGGCTAATGATATAAATATTCCTAAAGGAAATTCTGGTGGTGGTATTCTGTCAGATTCTGAAAGGACTTTTCTTTCAAGTGAAGAATTTGAGATTGCACCAACATCAAGAGAACTTGTATACCAGGAACAGTTTTACCTTTATATTAATATGACAAAACCATCGTCACATCTTTATATAACATATTGCGAAACAGGCAATGACGGGCGGGCACAGAACCCATCATATATTATAGAAAGATTTACAAAGATGTTTCCAGGGCTTTGTGTTAAGACAGAGGAAACAAGAAATGATGCAGAACATATTTTATCAAATGACCTGGGACTTAAATATCTGGTAAATGGTCTTAGAAAAGCAGATTACAGTGGCAGCCAGTGGGGAGAGCTTTATAAATTTTATCTTGTAAATAAAGATTATAATACTATACTTGGAAGGCTTGTAAATGCTTCTTTTTACAGGGAGGTAAAAAGCAAAATATCACAAAAGGCTGCAAAAGCGCTTTATAATGAGGTATTTCGTTGCAGCACTTCACAGCTTGAAAGATATGCAGCATGTGCATTTTCATATTTTGCCCAGTATGGGCTGCGTCTTGAAGAAAGGGCAGAACACAAGGTAGAATTTTTTGATATAGGAAATATTGTGCATGAGGCTTTGCAGTTATATACAGACAAGCTTTTGAAAAGCGGAAAACAGTGGTGGGAGCTTACAGAAGAAGAGCAGCATATACAGGCAGATAAGTGCCTGGATGAAGCTGCCAGTAAATACAAAAACAGCCTTATGTATGAAACTGAAAGGGATACTTACATGCTTGTAAGGCTTAGGAAACTTTTAAACAGGACTGTATGGGCTGTAACAGAACAGATGAAACTTGGAAAGTTTGATACAATAGAAAGTGAATTTACATTTGATATAACGGAAGATAATGACAATATTAAGGATAATAAAAAAGATGTAATACATCTTATTGGGCGTATTGACAGAATTGATGAATATAAAAATGATAAATGCACTTATATAAAAATTGTTGATTATAAAACAGGAAAGAAGGATATGTCACTTTCAGACCTTTATTATGGGCTTCAGATGCAGCTTGTTATTTACCTTAAGGCAGCTATGGAGGCGGCAGATGAAACAAAGATTGTAATACCAGCGGGGGTACTCTACTATAATATCGCAGACCCTGTAATTGAGGGAAAGCCTGATAAGAGCCAGATTGAAGGTGAAATGTTAAAGAGCCTTAAAATGAGGGGGATTGTAAATGAAGATGACCCTGTAATACCTTTACTTGATGCTAATTTTGAAACAGATACAGGGGAACTTCCTGTCAAAGTTTCATCAGTTATTGCACCATTTGGCACTGACAAGGATGGCAATTTAAAGAAAGCATCACAGGCAATTACAACGAAGGATTTTGATAATATTATATCTTATACGCAGAAAAAAATTGTAAATATGAGCCAGGAAATTATGGATGGAAAGACGGAAGCTCTTCCATACAGAAAGAATGATACTGAAGGGCGGACGGCATGTGACTACTGCGGTTACAGGGATATATGCAGGTTTGATGCCCGTATTCCAGGTAATAATTTCCGTGTGTTGAATAAATTAAGTGATGATGATGTACTGGATAAGATACAAGAGCCAGAAGATAATAATAGAAAGGCAGATTAAATATGGGAGATGCAAAATGGACTAAGGAGCAGGAGCTTGTTATTAACTTGCGTGGCAGGAATATACTTGTGTCTGCAGCGGCTGGTTCAGGTAAAACTGCGGTGCTTGTTGAAAGAATTATACAGATTATATCAGACAGAAGCAGGCGTGTTGATATAGACAGGCTTTTGGTTGTAACTTTTACAAAGGCGGCAGCTTCGGAGATGAGAAGCAGGGTTGGTGATGCAATAGAGGGAATGCTTTTAGAATGTCCTGATGATGAACATTTGCAAAGGCAGGCAACACTTTTGCATAATGCACAGATAACAACTATAGACAGTTTCTGCCAGAATATTATACGCAATTATTTTCATGTAATTGATTTAGACCCATCTTTCAGGGTTGCAGATGAAAATGAACTTGCAATAATGAAAACGGATATTATGGAAGAACTTCTGGAAAGCAGATATAAGGAAAGCAGAGAGGAAAATAACCAGGATTTCCTTGATTTTACAGAAAGCTTTTCACCTGGAAGGACTGACAGCAATATAGAAGAACTTGTTTTAAGGCTTTACAATATATCCGTAAGTTATCCGTGGCCAGAGGAATGGCTGGGCAGTTGTCTTGATATGTATTCATGTAGCAGCATGGAAGAGTTTGAAGAAACTTTATGGATGAAAGAACTTAAAAAATATATATACAATTCATTAAATGACTATTTGGCGGTAGCAAACAGGGCACTGGAAATATGTAATAGTGAAAGTGGGCCTGGAAATTACTGTGATGCAATAGAGTCTGATATTAACCAGATTATGATGCTAAAGGAAGCAGACAGTTATGCCAGTTATTATAATGCATTTTGTATGCTTAATCCTGCAAGGCTTTCTGCCAAGCGTGACCCAAATGTTATTCCAGAGAAGAAAGAAGAAGTAAAGGCACTTAGGGAAAGTTACCAAAAAAGTGGTTTACAGGTGCTTAAGAAAAATTTCTTTTACCAGACTCCAGAGGAAATGCTTGCTGACATTAAGGCGATGTACCCTTTAGTAAATGAACTTATAAGGCTTGTAAAAGATTTTTCAGACTTATTTGCTGAAAAGAAGAGGGAAGAAGGCATTCTGGATTTTGCAGATATGGAGCATTTTGCATTAAATATACTTACCTGTAAAGAAGATGGAGAAGTAAAACCAAGTGCGGTTGCATGCGAATTACAGGAATTTTATGAGGAAATAATGACTGATGAGTACCAGGACAGCAATTTTGTGCAGGAGCTTATACTGACAAGCCTTTGCCGTGCACCAGAGAAGAAACCATACCTTTTCATGGTTGGTGATGTTAAACAGAGTATTTACCAGTTCCGTCTTGCAAGACCTGAGCTTTTTATGCAGAAGTATAACAGCTATACTATTTCTGACAGCCCATACCGCAGGATAGATTTGCATAAGAATTTCAGAAGCAGGGAAATTGTGCTTGAGTCTTCTAATTTTATCTTTGAAAATATTATGAAAGAATGTCTTGGAGGCATTAATTATGATAATGATGCAAGGCTTGTAACAGGTAGGGATTATGAAGATACAGACTTAAATATCTCCAAGAAAACAGATGTACTTGTTATAGAACAGAAAAGCGAAGAGGCAGAAAATATTGAGAAACGTATTCTTGAAGCAGCATCAATAGGTGACTGTATACGTGGAATGGTACAGGGGGAAAATCCTCTTTATATAAGTGGAAAAGATGGCTACAGGCGTGCAGAATACAGGGATATTGTAATTTTATTAAGAAGTGTAAGCGGATGGTCAGAAGAGTTTATAGAAACACTTACAGACATGGGAATACCTGCATTTTCTGATACAAAGACAGGATATTTTTCAGCAATAGAAGTTTGTACTGTATTGGATTTTTTGCGTATTATTGATAACCCAAGGCAGGATATACCATTAGTGGCAGTGTTGCGTTCTATTATATGCAATATAACAGATGAGGAACTGGCCTGTATTGCAGCATTGCCACGCACATTAAATTATATGGATGCCCTGCTGCTTTTTATTAAAATATATAACACAGAAGAAAGCAGTTTAGAAGAAGAAAGGAATTTAGAATATAACGGGTTAAATTTTAATATTAGAAAATATATTGAAAAGATACCACTAAGCTATAAAGAGGGAAAACAGCTTGCAAAAAAGCTGGAAAAGTTCTGTAATATACTTTCCCATTATCAGGAAATGTCAAAATATTCTTCTGTCTATGAAATATTACAGTGTATTTATAAGGAAACAGGATATTATGATATTATGTCTGCAATGCCTGCTGGTGAAAAAAGAGCTGCGAACCTTGATATTCTTTTACAGCAGTCTATAGAATTTACAGAAAACGGACACAGAGGAATATTTGGCTTTACACATTATATTGAGCGTCTTAATAAATCAAATATTGATTTTGGGGAGGCTTCTGTTAATGGTGAAAATACTAATGCTGTAAGGATTATGAGTATACATAAAAGCAAAGGTTTGCAGTTCCCAGTTGTATTTGTAGCAGGGATGGGCAAACATTTTAATCTGCAGGATGCAAGGAAATCCACAATAATTGATGCCAGTTTTGGTATAGGTGCAGATTATATTGATTTGGATTTAAGGGTAAAACAGCCTGTGCTTATAAAGAAATTTATGGCAAACCAGATAAAGAAAAATACACTTTCTGAGGAAATAAGGATACTTTATGTTGCACTTACACGTGCTGAAGAAAAGTTAATATTAACAGGAACAGCGGCAAATGTTAGTAAAAAAATGGACAAGTGGAGAAACAAAGGTGGAAACCATAGCATGACTTCCCTTATGGGTGCACAGACATATTTTGACTGGATTATGCCGGTACTGCTTAATGGGGGGGTTGATGCAGAAAAACTGTTTGATATTAAAATAACAGGACAAGGGGATATTATTACAGAGGAGAAACAGGAACTTGAAAAAAGCATAAATAACTATAACCTTCTGAAAAACTGGGATACAGAAAAGGTTTATAATGAAAGCCTGTATAAAGAAATAGAAAGCCAGTTAAATTATAAATATCCATATTACAGCGGACAGAAGCTTCCTGTTAAAATATCTGTCACAGAAATTAAAAGAATAGCAGAGCAGAAGGCAGAAATAATTGCAGGTGATGAAGATAATATTGTAACAGAACGTAATTATGATATTATACCTAAAGCACGTTTTATGAAAGATACTGGTAAAATATCCAATGCAGAAAAGGGAACTCTTTACCATCTTGTAATGGAACACCTGCCATATGGCAAATTAAATGATAAATTTGATTTTAAAGGGTTTATAGCAGAAATGGCGGATAGTGGGTATATGACAGAAGAAGAAGCTTCTGTAATTGATGCCAGGAAGTTTAAAGCATTTTATAAAAGTAATATATGTAAACGTATGTGCAAGGCACAGGAAAGCGGTACATTAAAAAGGGAACAGCCCTTTATAATTGGCATTAAAGCAGAAGAACTTTATGACCTGCCTGCCAATATGGGTGAAGAAACCATATTAATGCAGGGAATAATTGATGCATTTTTTGAAGAGGATGGAAAAATTGTACTTGTTGATTATAAAACAGATTTTGTAAAAAGAGGCAGCAGCAAAGAACTGGCAGAAAAATACAGGCAGCAGCTTGGATATTATGCAAGGGCGGTTAATAATATAACCGGGAAAGAAGTTAAAGAAAAAGTTATTTATTCATTTACACTGGGGGAAGAGGTACAGGAGTAAATGCTAGAGGTTCAGGTAAATATTCTTATGGAAAGAATTGTATATTAAATTAAATTATCTGAGGTTGTTGGAACAGGGCAGATAACTTATTATGACAAGCCAGACTATCCTAAAAAAGATACTTTTATAGGTGATCATGATAATACTTTGAAATTGGGAGATTGTGCAACTAAAAAGTATGTTGATGATATCCCTTATGGAGTAATAGTTACGGCATCCAATCAAAATCCTAAAAATACTACAGTTTTAAAATTTACAAAAAATGATTGTGGTGACTTGCCTAATGCTATTTTAGATATCTTTGAAGATGGAAAGTGGTCAAAAAGAGGTATTTGTGGACTTACCGTAGGTAACATTATAGAAGATAGTGTAGATAATGGAAAAATTTCACATGCTTATAAAAAATAGTATTGTAATTTATAGAATATTTATTTTTTATTAAAAGGAAGGCTATTACATTAAAAGATACTATAGTGTGTTATGGTTTTTAATGTAGTAGTTTCCTTATTTTGTGTTTTTTTATTAATTATATTTAATTTTGGGAGGGAGATTTAATTGAAGAAAAAATGGCTATATTCCATAACATTAATTGTAGTAATAGTTATAGCAGTGACAGCTTGTAAACTTATATTTTTTAAAGAACCAGAAAAGAGTACAATACAACAAAACCAAAAAGAAATAAAACAGGAAGAAAAAGAAACAAAGCAGAAAGATATAACAGAATCAAATGAAGAAACATTAAAAGAAAAAGGATATTTATCAATAACATATACATGCAGCGACCCATCTGTAAAGACAGGCAGGATGATGAATTTTTATACTTATGATTTAGAATCTGGAAAACTGGATAACAGGGCGCAGATACCTTTTGATTCCCAATATGCATTAGGTGTTATAAGCCTGTCTGACCAGAAGATTTTTTATAGTGGTGCAGCAAAGAAGAAAAAAGGAGGCGTCAGACAATCTTCTGACCATTTGTGCCAATATGATTTATTAAATGGAAAGACCAGTGAATTAGAACAAGAAAATTGTGCTTATAATGATATTGTTCCAATAGGGAATGGGAAATTGCTGGTAACAGCTATCCCTGTCCATGCTATAGGAACAGGAATATTTGATTTAAATACAAAAAAATTTTCTTATTTATATGAACAATCCAAAAATGAAGATGGTTATATAGATTTTCCTTATACCACCAGACCAGTTAAATTAAACTATAATTATAATTATAAAACATTTATTAATACTTATGTACTTGAGAAACATTTATATAGTTATGGTGTAAGGTCTGGAAAAAAGCCTTTAAAGTATCGTATAGCTTTAGTTGATAATGAGCTTAATATAAAAAATGAATGTATATTTAATCTCTCTCTTTTTTATGGTGATATAGGCGCAGTTGCCCAGACATCTTCAGATAGCGCTATTTTAATCTTATATTTAGAAAATAGTATGAAACAAGAGTTTTATAAAGTGGATTTTTCTAAGCAAACGTGTAAAAAAATGAAATCTCCATTTTCCGGTATGTCTTATATATATAGTCTTATTACAATAGATGATGGAAAAAGTTATTATATAAAAGGTATACATAAAGATGGCAGGTCAGGTCTTTTTTATTATGATTGTTCTAATGATAAGGCAACGCCAATTTTATTAGATGATTCTGAAAAAGAAAACCATATAGTTAATTTTTGCTTTGTAGCCAATTAAATTTTTTAGCCCAGATTTGCCATTATAGGCAGGAGATTTTACTTATATGCCATATTATAAAAATGTAGTTCCAGGTATAACGGCTGGAACTACATTTTTTATAATATATATATTAGTTATTTTTTTCAATAATTTAAAAATCTGTAATGTAATGGAACATTTCCATAACATTTCCATATGCCCTGTAATCCGCCCTGTCATCACCTGGTGCTTCTTCTGTATTAAGAAGTATTACCTTGTCACCATTATAATACTTTATAATATATTTACAAAGAGGAGACCTGATTGATGCCCCAAGGACTATTAATATATTTGCCCTCTCTACAGCACAGCTTGCCTGGGTAATCTTTCCATTATCTATCATTTCCCCTAAAAGAGTAAAACCTGGTCTTAATGGCACATTACATACATCACATAAAGGTATATTTTTAGCATTTCTTATATATCCCGAACCAAATACTTTCCCACAGGCAGGACAGCGGTTCTGTTCAACTGACCCATGCAGTTCTATAACCTTACTGCATCCTGCTCTTTGGTACAGGGAGTACACCATCCTTGTTACAACCATGTCAAGTTTTCCATAACGCTGCAGTTTTGCGACATCTTCATGTACAGAAGTTGGTTTTATTTCATTTTTATTAAGTATTACTTCTTTATAATAATTATAAAAAATATCTACACGCCTTGAAAAAAATAAAGAGGATATAATATCATCATTTGAGTATCCATATTTCTGCTCTATATCGTATGCAATATGTTCAGCCCTTACTCCATTCAGACCTGTTTCCAACATTACATTAATTCCACCCAGTACAACAATATTACTACCATTTTTAATTATGTCCTTAATTGTTTTAAGATTTTGCTCCATAGATGGTACCCCCCTCTCATTATCTAAAGTGTTATTGCCACCATAACATTGTACCCTGCCCTGCTATTTTAAATACTATTATTTACCAAGATATGCGCAAATACAAGCCACAGTATTATCTATTCCCATTAAATCACTTCTTACAACCAGGTCATAGTTATTAAGGTTAGTCCACTTTTCTCCAACATGGTAATTATAATAATTTGACCTGCGTTTATCATTTTTAACAATTATATCTGCAACTGATTTTTCATCATCATGATACTGGTTCACTGCCCTGTCAATCCTGAAACTCATTGCTGCCTGGACAAACACATTGCATACATTTTCATATTCCTTTAAAACATAATCCGCACATCTTCCAACTATTACACAAGCACCTTCTTCTGCAACCTTTCTGATAACATCAGACTGCGCCAGGAAAATCCTGTCATCAAGCGACAAACCATTAAATCCAAAATCCTGGTTGCCATAAACATTAATTCCCATTGCAAGTGAATATAACAAACTATTAGTTGCTTTATCTTCTGCCCTTGCAAAAGTTTCTTCTGCAAAACCACTTTCTTTAGCCGCCCTGGTTATAAGCTCATTATCATAAAATGGAATTTTATAATATTCTGCAATCTTTTGTCCTATTTCCCTTCCACCACTCCCATATTGTCTCCCTATAGTTATAACTTTATCCATAACAACCCCCTCCTTTATATTTTTCATTTTTATTAAAATAATTAATAAAATAATACATATTTATTACTATACATTATACTCTTTTAATGACATTTCTACAAGTATAATTCTCAAATTTTGCCAATGTAAAACCCCATTTTCACCAAATCTTAATTACAGTTGTAATAGGATTGTAAGATGCGTATGATATTATTTATTTACAATTAAAAAATATTTATTATTTACGCAGAATGCGTGGAAATGGAGTGTGTATATGGGTATTTTAGAATCAAGAAATTTATGTAAAACATATGGTTCAGGAGAGAATGAGGTAAAGGCACTAGACCATGTTAATATTAATATAGAAGATGGTGAGTTTGTTTCTATAGTAGGAACATCTGGAAGTGGCAAGTCAACATTATTAAATATGCTTGGCGGGCTTGACAGGCCAGACTCAGGCACTGTTAATATATCTGGTAAACCAATTTTTAAAATGCATGATGAAGAACTTACAATATTCCGAAGAAGAAATATAGGCTTTATCTTCCAGAATTACAATCTTGTGCCAGTGCTTAATGTTTATGAAAATATAGTCCTGCCTATAGAGCTTGATGGTTCTGATGCAGATAAAAATTATGTTGGCAACGTTATTAAAACACTTGGAATAGAACAGAAACTTACAGCAATGCCAAACATGCTTTCAGGAGGACAGCAGCAAAGAGTTGCAATTGCAAGGGCACTTGCATATAAGCCAGTTATTATCCTTGCAGATGAACCAACAGGAAACCTGGACAGCAAAACAAGCATGGATGTAATTTCGCTTCTTAAAGTTACAAGCCGTGAGTTTAACCAGACTATTGTTATGATTACACATAATGAAGAAATTGCACTTATGGCAGACAGGATAATACGCATTGAAGACGGAAAAGTACAATAACTACAAAAGGCAGAACAGGAGGCATTATGTTAAAAAATAATAACCATAAAATTGTTAAAAAAATAAGCAGCCGTACCCTTAAAAGCAATAAAACCAGAAACATTTTCGTAATACTTGCAATTGTACTTACTACATTTATGTTTACAACGGTATTTGGTATTGGGGCAAGCCTTGTTAATAATATAATAACAATGATATTGAGAGAACAAGGGACTAAAAGCACTATTTTCCTTAATAATCCAGTTAACAGCCAGATAGAAAAAGCAAAAAAAGAGAAATACCTTGACGGGTGTGGAATAAAAATCCAGACAGGAATAGCGGAAGATAAAAATACTGGTGCAAAACTGCTTCTGGACTGGTATAGCAAAGATGAATTTGATAATAATTATACTCCTGCAATAAGTGATATAAAAGGGGCATATCCAGAAAAAGAAGATGGAATAATGCTTTCTAAAGCTGCACTTAATGCACTTAGTATCAAAAACCCACAAGAAGATATGGAAATAAAACTGGAAAATGATGGTAAAACCCTGCCTTTCAGGCTTTCAGGCTGGTTTACTGACTATTGTTATACCAAAGGAGGCTTCCAGGCATTTGTATCAGAAAATTATATAAAGAAACTTGGAATGTCCCAGGAAAAAAACGGAACTCTTTGCATTTCTTCCAAAGCAGGCAAGCAACAGGAACTTTTACAAAACCTCCAGAAATATATTACATTAAACAACGGGCAGGAATGGGGTGTTGTGTTTGACGGACAGGAAGAAAATGATGATACAGCTATTGTAACTATTATAGGTATACTATTAGTTGGCTTTATAATAGTTTCAAGCGGATATCTTCTTATATATAATGTTATGTATATTTCAATTACAAAAGACATCCGCTTTTATGGGATGTTAAAAACAATAGGGACATCACCATCCCAGATTAAAAAAATTGTCAATATCCAGGCAGGAAAACTTTCAGTTATAGGTATTCCAATAGGAATAATACTTGGAACTATAACTTCATTCGTTACAGTACCATTTGCAATAAAAATGGCAGGCGCAGGCCGCAGCAATATAATGCCGTCAGATATAAGTTTCAGCCCGTTTATCTATATAGGCACTATATTGTTTGCAATATTTACAGTATACGTAAGCTGCCGCAAACCATCCAAGTATGCTGGCAAAGTTTCTCCTGTAGAAGCACTTAAATACAATGGAAATAATACAGAAAAATACAAAGCCAGAAAAGGTACTGATGGCGGCAAAATATATAAAATGGCTTACAGAAATGTTTTCCGTGGCAAAAAAAAGGCATGCCTTGTATTTGCATCACTTTTTATGGGTACTATGGCATTTTTATCAGTAAATACATTTTTAGGCAGCCTGAAAATAGATAACTATATAGAATATTATCTCCCTAATGATTTTACGATATATGTAAATAATCCAGAGGATGCAATGCTTAACGAGAAAGATGTGATGAATGACTCTAGTAAACTTACCAGACAGATACAAGGCATTGATGGTATTAAAAATGTGCATTTAAACATTTCCGCTGATGCTGTATTTGAATTTGATGAGGAATTGTTTATGCCATTTATTGAAAATACCTCTGGCAGTGAAGAAGAGAAAAAAGAATTAATAGATTTATATAAAAATACTACAGATGATGAAGATAAATACCAGTCACCAGTTGTTTCTGCAAGTACAGAAATGATAGAAATGTACAATAAACAGGCAAGCCAGAAAATAGACATAGAAAAATTTGAAAAGGGTGAAATATGCCTTCTTGGTTTTGCACGGGATAAAGAAACATCAGATTTTTACCTTGGCAGGAATATTACAATTATAGACAAGAAAAGCAAAAAAGAAAAAACATTTGAAATAGGTTCATGTCCTTTGCTTTCAGAAGATTATGGCATAGATGTTGGATATTATTACCAGAAGACAGCAGCACCTGAAGTAGTAATTATAAGTGATGCAGCAATTTATGAATTAACCAGTACCCCTGATATAAACACTATTACTGCAGATTGTGATAAAAATGCAGAAAGTTATGTGAAATCAAAAATTAAAGAATATGCCAAGACAAATGCTTCTGTACTTGATATTGATATCAAATCAGAAATCGCATCAGACTTCAAGACTTCAATGTCTACAATGAATATTATTGGTGGAGGCATTTCCTTAATACTTATATTGATTGGAATTATTAATTTTATTAATGTAATGCTTACTGGTGTATATACAAGATTAAATGAAATTTCGGTAATGGAAAGTGTTGGAATGACAAAAAAACAAGTTAAAAAAATGCTTATATTTGAAGGTATGTATTATGGCATAATTACAATAGTGCTTGTCCTGACAATTGGCAACTCAATTATATATCTTATTGCGAAACTTGCAAGCCAGATAGCAGATTATGCAACATTTTATTATCCTTATGGATTGATGTTTGTTATAGCAGCTGTTATAATTGCAATATGTACTGTAGTGCCTGTTATCGTTTACCGTACAATTTCCCATGCAAGCATAACAGAACGTCTAAAAATTGATTAGGATAAATTTATTATGCAAAAAATATTAATAGTTGAAGATGATATAATTATATGTGGCGGCATTAAAATATTCCTTGAAAGCAAGGGCTATAAGGCTGACTGCGCATATTCACTGGCAGATGCGGAGAATGCACTGTCAGGCTCATACAACCTTATAGTCCTGGATATTAACCTGCCTGATGGAAACGGGCTGGACTTATGCAGTAAACTGCACAATGAAAGGCAAATTCCAGTAATCTTTCTTAGTGCAAATGATACTGATGAGGACATGATAAAAGGATTTAAAGCAGGCTGTGACGATTATATTGCTAAGCCATTTTCGACAGAACTGCTTAACCAGCGTATAATGGCAGTTTTAAGAAGGGCAGGGCAGAATACAGAAAATGATTTATTCCAGTATAAGGATATGTCAGTTGATTTCAGAAAAATGCAGGTATATATAAACAATACACTGGTTAAGCTTTCTGTAACAGAATATAAGCTGCTTGAACTGCTTATTAAAAATATGGGGCAGGTTCTTACAAGGGAAACAATTATAGAAAGAATATGGGACTGTGACGAAAACTTTATAGATGGCAACACGCTTAATGTCCATATACGCCGCCTGCGCCAGAAACTAGAACCAGATGATAAGAATCCACAGTATATACGTACAGTATTTGGTATTGGATACACATATGGGGATTAAAATGGATAAAAATAAATATAAGAAAACAATCTATATAATTATTACCCTTTATATTATTTTCCTGGCGGCTTTCCCAGCAGCAGTCTTTATATTAACCCACAGCCTGCCAGCCGTTGCTACCAGTGCTGCTGGAATGTTGTTATTATGTATTCTTTCTTATGCACTTAACAAGGCAGATGATAAATATATTTCTGGAATTGTAACACAGCTTTCAGAACTTATGGACATACTTCTTTTTATTAATGAAAAAGAAATATTTCCTGACAACGAAGATACCGTTTTATCAAAATTACAGAGCAAAGTAATTAAACTTTACAAAATCCTTAAAAACAGAAGCATACGTGAAGAACAGGAACATGAAAATATTAAAAAACTTGTTTCTGATATATCACACCAGTTAAAAACTCCTATAGCTAATTTGAAAATGTACAGCAGTTTTCTTAATGATGTACAGCTTACTGCCAGACAGCAGAAAGAATATATAGATATTATATGCCTGTCAGTAGAACGCCTTAATTTCCTTTCAGAAAATATAATTAAAGTTTCAAGGCTTGAAAGTGGCATTATACAATTAAAAATGCAGAAACAAAGTCTTAACGGGACTATACTTAAAGCTGTAAAAGATATTTACTCCAAAGCACAACAGCAAGGCATTGAAATCCAGTATAATGAGATAGATAAAATAGAATTAAAACATGACAGGAACTGGACTGCTGAAGCTATATTTAATATTCTTGACAATGCTGTTAAATATGGAAACAATGGAAATACAATATACATGTCTGTACGCTGTATTGGTATGTTTGCAGAGATATCTGTAAGGGATGAAAACAGTATTATACCATATGAAGAACGCAACAATGTTTTTACCAGGTTTTACAGGGGAAAGAACAGCAATGGGAAAGAAGGGCTTGGTGTAGGGCTTTACCTTACACGTGAGATTATAGTAAAACAAGGAGGTTATATTAACCTTAGGACATCAGGAAGCGGAAATATATTTACCATAATGCTGTATAGGGAAACAAATTAAAATGCTGGCATTCTTGTAAAAACAACTTCATCTCCGTTTAATATATAAAAGGGTTATTCTTTATTTATAAAAAAACGGACGCAGGCTTTCTATGTCCAGGCTGGATTATTCCACTCCAGAGCACGCTTCCGCTACGTTAGCCCACGCAACGGCGCATAAAATCCCTAGACCACAAAAAACAGCATTTTTTGTGGCCTAGGGATTTAAACGCCGGCGGGGCTAAAGTGCCTCTGTCATGGAATAATCCAGCCTGGACATGTGAAATCTGCTGTCTTCTGGCAAGCCCAGAATTATAACTGGAAATTCTATGAAATGGACGTAGCTTGAAATATAAAAAATCTTGAATTTCATTTTAAAATCCATTATACTTTAAAATGAAATAACCGCTTACAATTAAAGCATAAAATACCGTACTGATACATTCCAAAGTTTTAGGGATGGCATTTTTATTAACTAGTGATTAATATAATATATAAATGTCAATAATGCAATTAAAAATAATCCAAATTGCATTAAATCATTAAAAGTAAATTTATTCTTCATAAATAATCCTCCTCCTTTATGATAAGGTCATATTTAAACAATTATGTAAGCGGTTGTTTCTTAAAATTAATATATCATATTTTTATTAAATTCACAATAGACACCATTCATTAACTTATTGAAATCGAATATATAATATGATATAATGAATTTGTCAGGATAATCCTGTGGATTGAAATAATAATTTTATTAATGGAGAAGGGTTTACTATTTAGTGAATTCTTCTTTATCTTTGCTTTTTACTTGTACTTATATATGTAATTATTTACCAGCTTATAAATTATCTATAATAATGCAATACTATAATAAAGTAATAATTAAAGCATTTGCCACCAAAGGTGTATCCAGTTACTTTAAAAATATAGTTCACAAATTTTTCACAATAATTATTAGCACTCACTCTTGACGAGTGCTAATAATTGTGTTATAACATAATACAGAAACAAAAATATAAAACAATTAAATGAAATGAAGGGAGAGATGACATATGTTTATGCCAAGTATATTTGGGGAGAATTTATTAGATGATTTCTTTGACTTTCCAAAAATGGGTTACTCAAGAGGAAACAGTTCAAATGGGCTTATGCAGACAGATATAGCTGATATAGGCAATGGTTATGAGGTAACAATCAATCTTCCAGGTTTCAGAAAAGAAGATGTGACAGGTGAGCTAAAAGATGGTTATCTTGTTGTTACAGCGACAACCAACAGCAGCAATGACGAAAAAGATAATAATGGCAAATATATCAGAAGAGAAAGATACAGCGGGACTTGCAGCAGAAGTTTTTATGTAGGCGAAGAAGTAAAACAGGAAGATATAAAAGCCAAATTTGAAAATGGTACTCTTAAACTTTCTATCCCTAAAAAAGAAGCAATTCCTGAGAAGAAAGAAACAAAATATATTTCTATAGAAGGATAATATATCCTGATACTGTTTTTTATAATATTAGTTTATTCCCTTTATACCAGACAAAAAGGAACATCCTGGCAGTTTAGTATAAAGGGATTTTTTATGGCATTTTGCATTTTTTTGTCGAATAGAATAAATAGACTAAATATTATTCTAATGTTATTATTTTTAAAAGAAAAATAAAATCCATGCCAAAAACTCTGCTTTTGGAAAGGAAAGGGATAATATGGATGCACTTATATGGGAAAAACCAGAAGAGATTGACAAAAAACTTGCAGAAAGAGTCCGTATGGTGCGGAAACGCAAGTATATTACCCAGGAAGAATTAAGTGGTTTAAGTGATGTAAGTTATGGCTCAATTAAAAGATTTGAATCCTCTGGAAGAATTACATTACTTTCACTTACAAAAATTGCTATGGCATTAGGCTGCACAGATGAACTGCGTAATATTTTTACAAAAATCCCATACTGGGACATGCAGGAAATTCTTGATAACAATAGATAAATATATAATACAGTGAACACATGATATATACAACTTAAGATAAACCTTACATAGATAAAATATTTTTACGGTTTCTGTGCCAAAGCCAGAAACCGTATATTTTGTTATAGTAATTTTCTTGACAATTTGAATATGTAAGGTTATAATAAACATATTACATATGTAAGATTTAGGAGGATTATTATGGCAGCTTTACCACAGATTTCCGAGGCTGAGTTTGAAGTTATGAAAATTGTATGGAAATATGCACCTGTAAATACTAATGAAATAACAGAACACCTAGTAAGGACTACTTCATGGAGTCCTAAGACAATACAGACTTTAATTAAACGTCTTGTAAATAAAGGTGCTCTTTCATATGAAAAACAGAGCCGTGTTTTTGTTTATACACCTCTTGTAGATAAGAACGAATATATAGGCCAGGAAAGCAGTTCTTTCCTAAACCGTTTTTATGATGGCAATATTTCGAAAATGCTTTCTGCTTATATTGAAAGTGATAAATTGTCAGAAAATGAAATAGATACACTCCGCTCACTTTTAAATAACAAAGGAGAGAATTAATATGGCATTTTTTGCTATACACTTTTTTATATGTAATATTTTTATCTCTGTTATTATTGGTATTATATTATTAGCTAGATACACATTTTTAAAAAAATTCCCGCCACGCCTTCAGTACAGTTTATGGTTTGTACTTCCTGTACTAATGGCAGCGCCATTTCTCAAATTAAAAACACCAGATTTTTTACAGTTATTTGAAAATCTTTCTAATATTAAAAATACACTTAACAATAGTACAAATACCAGTATACAGGCATCCAAAGGCAATCTTCTCTCTGGCGGCACTGACTGGATAAATGATTTTAGCATATCCCAGGAAAGTAGTTTTTTATCCATAATAAACATTATACTGTCATGTATATGGTTATCTGGCATACTTGTTATGGCATGGTTTTTTACTAAAGCGGCAATAAACCTTTACAATTTAAAGAAATCCGCCCTGCCATTGCAGAACCAGGAAGTTTATAAGTTATACCAGGCATGTTTAAATGAAGCTGGCATTAAAAGGAAAATACCTGTATTTAGCACAGCATTTTTAAAATCACCTGTATTGTCTGGTTTTATAAAACCACAAATTTATCTGCCTATACATTTAATATCAGAATATAATGCACCAGACATGCGTTTTATGATACTTCATGAATTACAGCATTATAAACATAAAGATTTACTTTTTAATGCTATTATGAATATCACTAGCGTTGTATACTGGTTTAACCCGTTTATATGGTTTGCAATAAAGGAAATAAGGACTGACAGGGAAATTGCATGTGATACATCGGTTTTACAAATGTTAAGTAAAGATGATTATATTAATTATGGCAATACATTAATAAATCTTGCAGAAAAAATTTCTTTTACACCATTTCCATTTACTACTGGCATAAGCGGCAATGTGGCACAGATTAAGAAAAGAATAATTAATATAGCAGATTACAGCCCGTTAACACTTGGAAAGAAACTGCAAAATATTATTATATATGTTATAATTTCTGTTGCCATTTTAGCCTCTGCCCCTGTACTGTCTATCAAGGCTTCAAGCCAGGACTATTATGACTTTAAAGAAAACAGCAGCAAGATTTCATGCATTGATTTAAGCCATGAATTTAAGGGATATACTGGCAGTTTTGTATTATATGACACTAATGCAGGCATGTGGAAAATATATGATATAAAAAATGCAATAACCCGCATATCTCCTGCATCAACATTTAAAATTTATTCAGCCTTAAATGCACTTGAAACTGAGGTTATAAAACCTGGACATACACAAATACAATGGAATGGGGAAACATACCAATATGATACCTGGAATAAAGACCAGACTTTAAAACCAGCAATGCAAAATTCAGTTACATGGTATTTTCAGGAACTTGACAAAAAGGCTGGGCTGGCTTCTATAAAAAAATTTATACAAAAAACCGGTTATGGCAACCAGAATGTAACAGGGAATGCTTCGTCATACTGGATGAACTCTTCCTTAAAAATTTCACCTGTAGAACAGGTTAAAATGTTAATGAAATTATATAATAACGAATTTAATTTTTTACCAGAAAACATTGCACTTGTCAAAGATGCCATTTGTTTATACTCTGGCAATAATGGTTCTTTTTATGGCAAGACAGGAACAGAAGAATGTAGTAAAAAAAATATTTCAGGATGGTTTACTGGCTTTATTGAAAAACCTGGAAGCACTTATTTCTTTGCAACAAATATACAAGGCGAAAATAATACAACAGGCCCTGCTGCTACAGAACTTACATTTTCCATACTTTCAAACTTAAATATCTGGGACAATAAATAAAAACTTACTAAACAAAATCCCCTGCCAGCAGCATGGCATAATTGCTGGCAGGGGATTTTTGGTTAGTAATCTGTACTTGTATTAATAGCCTTTGATGCTTTTCCTGTTATTATCTTTTTCTTATTATCCAGTTTAAAATAATATCTTAAAATGTCACTGCCAATAGATGTAGCATTTGAAGAGCCATATCCATTGGCAATCCTTACAACTATTGATATTTCTGGCTGGCCTGCTGGTGCATAGCATGCAAACAGTGAATGGTCAGGCCTGTCTGCTGCCTCTTGTGCAGTTCCTGTTTTTCCTGCAATTTTTAATTTCAGGCCTTTTAAAACAGCATTATTTTTTGCGAACTGTTCCATGCCAGAATGTACAGTATCCCATACATAAGATGGAAGTTGTATTTTATCTTCCGCTACAGGCTTTTTGCTTTTAAGTTTTTTATCCATGCCTGATACTCCTTTTATTAAAGAAAGTGAATAAACTTTCCCGCTGGAAGCAATTGAATTAATATACCTTGCAAGCTGTACAGTTGAATAATTATGTGTGCCCTGTCCTATTGCAGATGGAATTCCATAATTATCGGTTATATGCGGTTCTGCCTCTGCAATTTCAACTCCAGATTTTTTATCCATATGAAAAAGTTTTGCATATTCCTGGAGTTTTGAAAGTGCTTTTTTATCATTATAATCCTTACTATTTAATGTTCCAATCCTGTATGATATTTCACATAAATAATCATTACACGAAAACTGTATTGCTGTAGCAGCGTCTGGAACATTTCCATGGCCTGAGTGGTTCCAGCAGTTCAGGCTTGGTGATAATTTGTCAAATACACCATCACAAAGAATATCTGTGTCTGGTGAAATAACCCCCTCCTGTATACCTGCGATAATAGTAACTGGCTTAAATGTTGAACCAGGTGCAGTAAGCTGCATTGTTGCCCTGTTATACATTGGCAAAGACTTGTCATTTAAAAGCCTGGTATAATAATCTGTATCCATCTGGTTTGCCAGACGGTTATTATCATAACCTGGATAAGAAACACATGCAGCCACTTTTCCACTATCCTTATAAACAATAACCGCTGATGCGGAACATGGGTCTAATGCAAGCTGTGCTGGTGTAATCTGAAGTTTTTCTATTTTCTTTTTAATATACGAAAATGTGCTAATATTCCCTGACATAAGGTTTTTATAATCGTTATCCTCATTTAAAATTCCCTGTTTACATAAAAGCTGGCTTATATCAAGTCCTGTTATCTTGTCTTCAAGGATTAAATATTTAAATAAAATTTTAGAAAATTCCCTGTTATCTTTTAGTCTTTTTTCAATATTGCCTGTTATTACCTGGCATAACTCATCTGTTGTAATATATTGCTGGCTGGATTTTATAATCTCATTATTTATCCATTTTTTTCGTATTGCATATCTTAAAAAATCCCTTGTACTGGTTTTTTTGCCGTATTTCCACTTAATGTATATATTATCTTCCTGCTCTATTAAATTTTCATCCAGAATACCACTCTTATTAATGATAAAATACTCATAATCCTGTAATTCATCAGATAAATCTTCAAAGCCCGTCCTGCCTTTGGACAAATCTTCTTTTATATCTTTTAATACCTCTTTATATTTTTTATCCAGGATTTCCGAAATATATTTTTCAAATTTGCCAGCACCAGGATTATATAAATCCTCTATCTGTATTATATTGTTTTCAACTAATGCAATATAAACATCATATATTGTAATACGTATATCTGAAGCATCAGAAATATTTGTTTTATCAAACTTCTTTGCATTAATTAAATTACTGGATATAATACCTGCAAGTTTTTGTTCCATTATATTATATACTGCAATTTGTAAATCCTTATCTATAGAAAGATAAACATCTTTTCCGGATTTAGTTTCTTTTAAAACCTGTTCTTTGCCCGTCTTTCTTCCAAGATTATCTATCTGTATTTCTATTTCACCATCGATTCCTTGCAATTGCTTATCCATATACTGTTCTATTCCTGTTTTTCCAATAACTGTATTTTTTAAATAACTTTTATCTTTACCTGTATATCCAAGAATATGTGAAAATGCTTCCCCTCCACTGTAAATACGTTTCCATTCATAGCCAATGTCAACTCCTGCCAGTTCTGCCATGTTTTCTTTTATATAAACCATTGTTTTTTCTGATACATCATTTGCTATAATAACAGGCAGGTATCTCCGGTATGTATTTAAAGATAACATATACCTTATACCAGTAATAGTTAATATCTCTTCTTTTGTAAATTTATCTGGAAGCTTATATTCTTCTAATTCCTCTTTCAGATATTTCTCACCACCATCACTAAAAAGCGCAAACTTACTATCTCCTGATAAAAATTTAACCATATCTCCAGCAGTAATATTTTTTTGTTCTTCTGTCATGTTGCCAGGGTCAGCTTCACCAAATATATCAGCCTTAAACCTGTCTAGCAGTTTTCCCTCTACAGTATACTTATAACTTCCATTTTTACTAATTTTTATTTTAATCTCATTATTTATATTTTCATTATTTGCTTTAAGTCTTTTTACAACATGGTAAATAATACTATTCAGGCTTAAATTCTTTTGCCTTATAGATGAATACTTTCCTGTATCTGCCATTGTAACTGTATAAACCTGTTCATTATGGGCAAGGGCATTTCCATTACAGTCGTATATATTTCCCCTCGCACTCTTTTCGTATATTACCTTACTAAAACTCTGGCCAGTTTCTTCATTATAATCCTTCCCATCTGCTATCTGTAACTTAAACATATGGTAAATTAAAACAGAAAACATAACTATACAAACAATCTGGATTACAAAAACCCTTGGAACTTTAAATTTCTTCATGGCATTACACATCCTTCCGCTTAAAATTCTACTACAAGCAAACCTGCATATATCTGTAACTGCATGTTTTTATAATAAAAAGCACTCTATTTCTTACATCTGTAAGAAATAAAGATAAACTAATCTTACAACAGTAAGAATTAAAAGTCAAGCACGTTTTCCAGATGTAATTAAGCTTCCTGAAAGAAGAATACTGGAACCCCCATCTGCCACTATCTATTTTAATTCCATAAGTTGCAAAATAAGAGGATTTATAGTATTATATATTAAAGTTTAATATGCTGGAGTATGTCAATAATATTTTATAAATAATGGGAGCTGGAATTTGTCTGGTTCCCTGTTTAAGTATTAAGTACAGGTGTTTTAAGGAGGAATATGTTAGTATGAATGATAGCTTAAGGGAACGTATGGCAGATGAACATATGACAAGAACCAGCATTGATTTATTTTCTGGACCAGGTGGGTTATGTACAGGATTTAAATGGGCAGGCATACTGCCCCTTATAGCAGTTGAATGGACAGATACTACAGCACAGACATACTCCATAACGCATAATGCAGAAGTCTTGGAACTTGGAAAGTTTGAAGAAGGTACAAATGAAAGCCAGAAATACCTGTATTCATTTATGCATGAAAGCACACAGACCCTTTTAATTCATGGGGATATTAATAAAGTCAGCAGTAAAATGGTTAAAGAACTGTTGTTGTCAAGATATGGCATTAATTCACTGGATGAAACAGTTGATGTCGTGTCTGGCGGGGCGCCATGTGAAAGTTTCAGCCTTGCTGGTACAAGAACTGAAAATGATGAGCGTGATGATTTATTTAGTAATATTTTGCGTATTTCCCGTACAGTAAATACTAAAATGATACTATTTGAAAATGTCAAAGGAATGTTTTCAAAGGCCAAAAATGGTAAAAGAGGTGCAATATTTAATTATATATGTGATGTATTTGAAGATAAAAATGTATCACCTTCATACGAGCTTGTATCAAGGGAACAGGAAACAATTCTTCTCAAAGCATGTGATTATGGAGTACCACAGCTTAGGGAGAGACTCTTTCTTGTAGCAACTAATACCAGGCTTACAGACAGGGTAAAGTTTACATATCCAGAAAAGGAGTACGGGCCAGACAGAAAATACCCTTACATTACAGTACAGGATGCAATAGGGGATTTGCCAAAAGTTGAAATGGGTGAAGAAACAACTCATTACAGGAAAAGAAAATATAAAAATAAAAACAGGGAACATTTTATAAGTATTATGCGTGGACAGTATATATCAGATGAAATGAATGCTGCTGTACCAAAGCATCTTGTAGAAAAGGGGCTTTTTAAAGAAAACAGCATAAGCAGCCATAAAGCACCAGGACATATTAAAAGAAAGCAGGAACTGCTTGCACTTATAAAAGAAAAGGAGAGCATGAAAGCGGCTTTTGAAAGACTGGCAAAAGAGGGTACAATTAAAAAGTACAGGCATTTGTTCCCTAATACTATTTATAGTTCAAGAAACCGAAGGCTAGTTAAAACAGAGATAAGTTTTACCGTAACATCACATTGCCTTGATGAAATCCTGCATCCATATTTAAACAGGGCAATATCGCCAAGGGAAGCTGCAAGGCTGCAAAGCTTTCCAGACTGGTACCAGTTTGAGGGGCCTTATGTACAGTTTCATGGTGATAAAGTGCAAGACAGGTATGAGCAGATTGGGGATGCAATACCTCCGCTTCTTGCATATGCGCTTGCAAGGGAGATTATAAAGGCATTACAGTATATTTAAGTAAGAGGTTTGTGGGTATGGAAGAAAATATAAACAAAAGCCTGCATGGTGCAAAGGGTATTGAAGCACTTGACAATATGGTAAATGCACTTCAGGATATGGGATATATTAAGATAGTAAAGAAAAACTATAGCATAGCAGACCCAGATTTTGGCGTTTCACAATTTAAATTCCAGTATTTAATAGAATTCAAGGATAAGGAACAGTGGATTTTACAGCATACAACTACAATACGTGACAGAATTAACTGCCAGCAGTGGCATAGTGAAAATATTAAGCGCTTAAATCCAAATGTTAAAAAAGCATATGTGGTAATTCCAGATAAAATGGAAGAGAAAGAATTGCATAAGGCATTAAATTATCAGGATAAAATTGCCAGCAGGACAATTTATTCTGCACTTGATGGGGTTTTTCCGCTTGGCACTGTTTACTCTATGGCAGAGCAGAAAGCAGCGGCGCTGTTGCCAGACGGGACAGCACATGCAAAACTCGGGCTTGGCTTTGAAGCTAAACTTGCTGGCATATTAAATGATAAACAGAACTTTGAAAAATGGAAATATAATACTACAATATCAACAGGATATCTTTATCCACTTTATCTTGATATTATGGAAATATTAGGTCTTGATAAGGGAGATGTAATTGCATTAAATGCAACTTCAGATATTCCTAAACTGCCTTCAGGCGGCTCTCCAAAAACGGATGTGCGGTTATCTGTAGAAACTGTAAAAGGAATGAAAAATTATACATTTAGCTGTAAAAGAAGTAACAGTTCATGGGTAAGTGTACATGAATATACAGCAGATGCGTTTGTAAAGGTATTAAATCCAGATGATATGCATTTAAAGGAACTTTTGCATGAATTTCAGAAGGCAGGGGGAGCAAGGGCAATGGGGGCTGAAAAAGCAGGAGAATTTGAGGAGTGCATTAAAAAATATTCAGATGTTTTGTCAAGATGGGTTATTGGCGGAATTGGTGGTGAAGGTGAAGAAGATATACAATGGGCTGGATATATAATAACATTTAATGAAAATGGGAATATTTATTCAATACATACAACAGAAGGTTATATAGAGGAATGTAAAAGGCAGGATGTAAAAGGGCAGTTTGGAACTTTGTTTAAATGGACATACCCATCAAAAGGCAAGGGCAAAAGAATACAGTTAAAAGGAAAAATACTTTAAAATTGGGGATGGTATATATGGATGTACTTACAAAAGAACAACGCAGGAAGAATATGCAGCGTATAAAAGGTAAAAATACGTCTATAGAAGTCAGGCTTTGCAAAGCATTATGGCAGAAAGGCTATCATTATAGGAAAAATTATAAGAAACTGCCAGGCTCACCAGATATCGTACTAACAAAATATAAAATAGCAATATTTTGTGATGGGGAATTTTTTCATGGAAAGGACTGGGATAAATTAAAAGCAAGGCTTGAAAAAGGTGAAAAAGGCGGATACTGGATTGAAAAAATTACAAGAAATATGGAACGTGATGAGGATATTAATAAACAGTTAATGTTTAAAGGGTGGACTGTTTTAAGGTTTTGGGGAGATGAAATTAAAAAGAATACAGATGAATGTGTCAAAGCTATTGAAGAAGCTATATTTGATATATCAATGGAAGGGTAAGTAAAACTGGTGTCATATAAAACCTGTATAAAGCAGGTTTTATATGACACCAGTTTTTTATTGTAGATTGCCTTTATTGTTCCAGGCTGTTTATAATATTACGTAACTGTGGTACAAGCTGTATTGCTAACAATGCTTTTACAATGTCAAGTACAATAAATGGGGCAAAACCAGTAATAAATGCTGCTTTAAGTGGTACTTTTGAAACAGCCATAATCCAGAATGTACCTATAAGGTCATCTAAAACAGCAGATAATATTGCAATTACCATTAAATACAGCCTGTTATGCCTGTTAGTACAAAGCGCAGGTACAAGCGCTGAAATAACAAGAAATCCTATGCTGTATCCGCCGTATGGCCCTGTGATATATCCAAGCCCTGCAATACCTCCAACAAAAACAGGAACACCAGCTATGCCAAGAAGCAGCCATACCAGTATTATTATAAATGACTGCCGCACAGGAAATGTAAAGATAATTATTGTAATTATTAAGGTTAATGCTGTAATATGTGTGCCATTTGGCAGAGGTATGCTTATGTATGCTGATATACATAAAACTGCTGCAAACATTGACATAATTACAATATTTCGTGTAGAAATATTATTTGTTGTTTTAATTTTTTCCATTTACTGCCTCATTTCTCCAAATTGGTTTTATTTTTGTCCATATTATACAAAAGCATCTAATACTTGTCAACCTTAATAATATATTGGTTGACAAACTTAGAACAGAGAATTATACTTTATAATATAGATAAACGGAGGAAATGTGGCAATGGAATTAAAGCCTGGCAGTACAGATATATTACATATTTACAGGGAGCTGGTTTCTAGCTTTAGCGGAATAGACGGCTTTAGCGGATGGATGATAGCAAAGGCGGAATTTAAGATAGAAAAGGCCATAGGAATAATTAATAGAAATAGTGCAGACAGGATAGTACAGGCAGAAAACAAGTTGATTAAAAAGCGTAAAAATTATTCGGTTATTTCTTCATGTAAAATATATAAAAATTTGGAATACACCATTACTATGTATATTGTAAAAACAGATGGTACAGTTAGTAAAAATATGGGTGGTACATATATGGCAAATATAGCACCAGGAGATGTTTACCCAGGATTTGTTTATTTATGTACACTAAAATATACAACAGAAGATATAAGAAAATATACAGAATATATAGGTGACAATAATCCAATCCACCATACATCAGAACCCGTAGTACCTGGTTTTATGATGTTTGAAGATATAATTGGAAAGGAATTATATAAATATGTTACTGGCAGCAGTATAAAATTTGTAATATCTTTTAGAAAACCTGTATTTGCGGGTGAACCAGCAGAAGTATATAAACTGCATGGCAGAAGAAAAATAATAGCTGTCCAGCCTGGAGGGCAGAAGGATATAAGAGAAAATCCATATTATAAATGGGAAGTAGATATATTATAATTGTAATATGGAGGGGGATTTATGGAGAAGGCATATATAGCAGGAGGAGCAAGAAATTATATAGGTATAGAGAACAGTATGTACCGCAATGTACCAGCAGAAATTCTTGGAGCGGATGTATTAAGATATATTATGCAAAATTATAAATGCACCAAGGCTGATATGGTTATTGCAGGGAATGCAACAGGTGCAGGAGGCAATATTACAAGGCTTATGGCACTTGAAGCAGGATTTCCAGAAGAAATACCTGCATTTACATTAGATTTGCAATGTGCCTCAGGGCTTGAAAGCATCGCTGTAGCCGCTGCAAAAGTACAGAGCGGGCAGGCGGGCTGTATTATTGCAGGAGGTTTTGAAAGCTGTTCAACAGCCCCGTTACGGCAATATAATAAAAACCATCCTGGATATGGTGTTTATGGGGACGAAAATTCATTTTACAGGGTTGCAAAATTTTCACCAGGGGAGCATAGACAGGCAGCAATGCTTGAAGGGGCAGAAAGGACAGCATTATCAGAAGGAATTACAAGGGGGATGCTTGACAAATGGGTTTTAAGAAGCCATGCACTTGCAAAGGAGGCAAGGGAAAAGGGGATATTAAGGGATATTATTGTAAGCACTAGATATGGCAGTAATAAAGATGAGGGAATACGTGACAGAATGAGCCAGCGGCTCTTAGACAGGCTGCCATGTGTATTAAAGGAAGGGAGAGTGCTTACAGCTGCTAATGCATGTCTTACTAATGACGGGGCAGCTTTTGTAATAGTATGTTCTGAAAGTTATATAAAAAAGCATAAACTAAAACCTCTGGCAGAGTTTATAAGTGCTGCAGAGGCTGGCATTAACCCGGATGAAAGCCCACGTTCAGCAATAAAAGCGATAGAAAAGCTTCTTGCCAAAAACAATATGGATTACCATGATATATCTGTTTATGAATGTAATGAGGCGTTTGCTGTAATAGATGAATTATTTGCAAGAAAATATCCTGATGCCATAGACAGGTATAATATATTTGGTGGAGCACTGGCTTATGGGCATCCATATGGTGCATCTGGTGGAATTATAATGCTTCATGCGCTTAAAGCTCTTGAATACAGTAGTCCAGGGGATAGTGGCGGGTATGCAGTATGCAGCATAGCGGCAGCAGGAGGTATAGGGACAGCAGTCCTTATTAAAAAGGTTTAATGTTTCAGAGGTAAATTAATGGGAGAATTACCAGATGGATTATTTTGAATTAGTTAAAAGGGCAGAACCTGGCAAAATTGCAATTATAGAAGATGGCACGTCTTACACATACGGGGAACTTTCAAGGCTTGTTTTTGCCATGGCAGAGAGTATATTAAAAAAGCATAAATGTAATATGTATATTAAAAACTTGCAAGGCAAAGGTGTCCTTCTTATAAAGGAAAATAGTATTTTAAAGCAGCTTACAGCATTTCTTGCATGTAATGCTTCTGGGATAGTTCCAATAATAGTGCCATCTGATGCTATGAAACTGCCAGAAATTAATTATGTGCCAGAAAATGCATGTATGGCAGCAATGACTTCTGGTACAACAGGAATACCTAAAGTTTTATACAGGACTTATAAAAGCTGGGCAGTTTTTTTTCCAGTCCAGAATAGAATATTTGGGATAAATGGGGAAAGTGTGCTTTTTGTGCATGGAAGCCTTGCATTTACTGGAAACCTTAACTTATATATGGCGCAGTTTTACGTAGGTGGCACAATTGTGGCGGAGAATAAGTTTAACCCAAAAAGATGGGCAGATATAATAAAAAATAAAAATGTTAATGCGATATATCTTATTCCATCCAAACTTATGCTTCTTCCATCTGTCACAAAGGAAATAAATTATAATATAAAATCTGTAATATCGGGTTCACAGAGTCTTGGGCTTAGTGGCTGCAGAAAGTTAAAAGAAATATTTCCTATGGCAGATATTACTTTATATTATGGTGCAAGTGAACTTAATTATATTACATATGTAAAAGACAGAGATATGACAGAAGATAAAAAACTTATAGGAAAACCATTTCCAGGTGTAAAAGTATTTATAAACAATGGAAATATTTATGTGGACAGCCAGTACCATGCAGAAGGCATAAGCTGTCCATACACAGTATCAGATAAGGGGTATATGGACAAAGATGGCCGTTTCTATTTTGATGGCAGAAGTGATGATATAGTTTTAATACATGGTCGTAAAGTTTCATTAATTAATATTGAAAATGGACTTGAAAGCCTGGAAGAAGTGCATGAGGCAGCAGTAATATTTGTGGAGGAAAATGGCAAACAGATACTTGCAGCATTTATTGATATGGAATATAATTTTAGAAATAATGTAATTGCAAATAATTATAATAACGAGAAACATAAAGCAGGAATTTATATATTAAAAAAGCTTGCCAGCAATGATAAGATTTTCACTAGTCTTAGGAAAAGGCTTGCACATTATGAAATGCCATGTAAAATAATTGTATTAAGTGAAATGCCGCATAATGAGAGTGGCAAAAAAGATAAAATAAAAATACAAGGGATATACCAGAAAAAATAATAATATAAGATGGAGGTTAAGATGGATTTTATAGATTTAGCAAAAGAAAGATATTCTCTTAGGAGCATGGATGCAGAACATCCAATAGAGAAAGAAAAATTAGAAAAAATTGCGGAAGCTGCAAGGGTATCACCATCGGCGTGTAATCTCCAGAGGCACAGGATTAAAATAGTAACAAGCAAAGAGGGTATAGAAAAATTAAGGGAATGTACAAGCTGTCATTTTAATGCACCAGCAGTTTTTATTATATCGCTTGAAAAAGATACAGGCAGTTCACCTATGGATGAAAAAAGCGGAGCGTATTTTGGGCTTATAGATATAGGCATAGTTGCGGCACATATGTCACTGCAGGCAACAGAACTTGGTGTTGGTACTACTATTGTTGGGATGTTTGATAAGAAAAAGCTTGTAAAAGAATTTAATATTCCAGATTCATGTGAACCTGTACTTATTATGCCAGCAGGTTATCCAGCGGATGGCGGTGCGCCATGTATATTACATAAAAGCAGGCTTTCTATAGATAAGACAACAGAATGGGTATAATATAACATCCCTTTTTATACTTTTGCTGGAAAATTATTTTATTAGAAAAATTTATGAATAGATAAACCACATTACATATAAATCCTGTGCTGGATTAACCAGATATTACATTGACTTTGCATCTGGCTTTTGTGCCATCTTCACTAACTGTTATTGTTGAAGTGCCTTTTTCCAAGGCATATACATTGCCAAGCTGGTCTACAGATGCAACGCTTTCTTTACTGGAAGTCCAGACAGGTGCATTGCCTGATGATATTGTCATGCCAATATTATAAGAAGAACCTTTTTTAACTGTTATCTCACTGTTTTCAAGGCTTATCTCTGGTGGTTCGACCACAACTTCGCATGTCTTGCTTACACCATCAGCTTTAGCAGTAATTAGTGCTGTCCCGTGTTTTATGGCGGTTACTTTGCCATTTTCATCTACTGTTGCAACACTCTTTTTATTTGACTTCCAGACAGGTGCAATGCCTGATGAAACAGAAGCATTAAGTTTAAAACTTTGGCATCTGTACAGGCGTTTATAAAGTCTGTCCAGCCTGACTACAGGCTTCCTTACAGTAACATGGCAGTTTGCAGATGAGCCCCCGGCCTGTACTGTAATTACTGCACTTCCAGGCTTGCATCCAGTAATATTGCCATCATTATCAACAATTGCAACACTTTTTTTATTGCTTTTAAATACAGGTGCAGATTTATTTGAAATTTCTGCATTTAGTTTAAATGTCTCATGGTTTTCTATAGATACAGACTTTTTATTAAGCCTGATTTGGGTTTTTAAAACTTTAATGCGGCATGATGCCTCAGATGTAAATGCTTTTACAGTAATTGTACAATTTCCTGCCTTTTTAGCTGTAATCCTTCCATATGTATCAACAGTAGCAATTTTTCTGTCTGAACTGCTGAACCTGGGTATTCTGCCATCAGATGAATATGCAAATAAGTAATATTCATCACCTACATTCATTTCTTTAATATAATCTGAAAGAAGTATTACTGGTGCAATCCTGGCAGATGCAGGTTTATATATGCTGGAACTTATACTGCATATTAGTAATAATGCAATAAGTACTTTAGAAATATGACTGGTTATAGGTTTTTTCTCCATATGTCTGCCTCCTGTTTTTATTATTAGTTGTATAAAAAGGGATGTTATTTGTATATAAAATACCATATGTAATAAAATAAGTCAATGTTAAAATTTTACTTTATTTTTATTTCGTGGTACAATAGGAAGCATGGCACTGCCACAATAGTAAATATTAGATGAAACGGAGGAATTTAACATGGAAAAGATTAAAATGGTTACCCCTTTAGTTGAGATGGACGGGGACGAAATGACACGCATTCTCTGGAAGATGATTAAGGATGAACTTATTCTTCCTTTCATTGATTTAAAAACTGAATATTATGACCTTGGGCTTGAACACCGTAATGAAACTGATGACAAGGTTACATTTGATTCAGCAGAAGCAGCAAAAAAATATGGTGTTGCAGTTAAATGTGCAACTATTACACCAAACGCTGCAAGAATGGATGAGTATAACTTAAAGGAAATGTGGAAATCACCTAATGGCACAATAAGGGCAGTGCTTGATGGCACTGTTTTCCGTGCACCAATACAGGTAAAGGGCATTGAACCTTGTGTTAAAAACTGGGAAAAACCAATTACTCTTGCAAGACATGCATATGGTGATGTATATAAAAATACAGAGATTAAAGTTCCAGGTGCAGGCAAAGCAGAAATTGTATTTACGGGTGAAGATGGGCAGGAGATCCGCCAGACCATACATGAATTTAAAGGAAGCGGCGTAATCCAGGGCATCCATAATACTGACAAGTCAATAACAAGCTTTGCAAAAGCATGTTTTACTTATGCTCTTGATACAAAGCAGGATTTATGGTTTGCTACTAAAGATACAATTTCTAAAGTATACGACCATAATTTTAAAGATATATTCCAGGAAGTTTATGATAGTGGATTTAAGGATAAATTTGAGGAAGCGGGGTTAGAATATTTCTATACACTTATTGATGATGCAGTAGCACGTGTTATGAAAGCTAAAGGTGGTTTTATATGGGCATGTAAAAATTATGATGGTGATGTAATGAGCGATATGGTTTCTTCTGCATGTGGTTCACTTGCTATGATGACATCAGTCCTTGTATCACCAGATGGAATATATGAATATGAAGCAGCACATGGTACAGTGCAGAGGCATTATTACAAGCATCTTAAAGGTGAAGAGACTTCTACTAATTCAGTTGCAACTATATTTGCATGGACAGGTGCATTGCGTAAGCGTGGTGAACTTGATAATATTAAAGGGCTTGTGGAATTTGCAGACAAGCTTGAAACAGCAACTCTTGGAACAATAGAGTCAGGAAGTATGACAAAAGACCTTGCACTTATTACAAGCCTTAAAAATGTTAATGTATTAAACAGTGAAGGATTTATTAAAGAAATCAGGAAAAATCTTGAAAAAAGTTTGTAAAATCTGTTAAATTATTTTAGGAGATAATACAGTAATGTATAAAGAGTATGGTAAAACAATGGAAATACCTGTGCGTGGTTTTACACATGGAAGCAAATTCCATTCAGATGATGTATTTGCAACAGCATTTTTAAAAATAATTAATCCAGAGATACAGATTACAAGAGGATTTGAAGTGCCAGATGATTTTGATGGCATTGTGTATGATATTGGCAGGGGAAGGTATGACCATCACCAGGCAGACAAGGAGTACCGGGAAAATGGATGCCCGTATGCTGCATTTGGACTTGTATGGCGTGAATTTGGCATGACATATATTGGAGTAGAAGAAGCAGAAAGGTTTGATAAGGATTTTGTACAGCCGTTAGATGAATCTGACAATACAGGTAAAAGCAATGCCCTTGCCACTATTATAGATGAATTTAACCCAGGCTGGGATTCTGGAAAAGATTATGATGCCTGTTTCTGGAAAGCAGTGGACTTTGCAAAACTTATACTTGAAAACCATTTTAGTGCAGTAGCAGGAATTTACAGGGCTAAGACACTTGTTAATGAAGCAATGGCTGGATGTGATGGCAGTGTACTTATCCTGCCCCAATTTGCACCTTGGAAAGGCGAGGTTGCAGGAAGTTCTTATAAATTTGTAGTTTATCCGTCCTCAAGAGGTGGTTATAGTGCCCAAGGTGTGCCGTTAAGTATTGATGACAAAACACTTGTATGCCCTTTCCCAGATGAATGGTGTGGCAAAACACAGGAAGAACTTGTAAGGCTTACAGGCATAAAAACATTAAGGTTCTGTCATCCAAATGCATTTCTTATTGCAGCAGAAGAAAAAGAGGATGCGGTAAAAGCAGCAAAGATGGCTTTGGACATTTCCGGATGCAGATAATGTAAACCCTCCATTGTAAAGAATATTCTCCGCACTTTGAAGTTGCGTAATTAAAAAAAATAGCACATATAGATTGGTGGCAGCTTGCTGGTGAAAATACTATACTGATAATGCAGTGCACCGCAAGAATAATGAGAGGAGAATATTTTATGAGCTTTGGAAAAAATTTGCAGTTTTTAAGGCATCTTAGAGGAAATATGACACAAGAGGATTTGGCTGGAAAAATGAATGTCAGCCGCCAGACCGTATCAAAATGGGAGCTGGATACAGCACAGCCCGAAATGGACAAAGCTATAGAGCTTTGCAGGCTTTTCAATTGCACACTGGACAACTTGTTCCGGGATGAAATGGTCACTTGTGGCGAAGCGTATACAGATTTGCGTGCCGAGACCGTGCCCGCTTTCCGCTATATAAAACATGCCATTATAAGCTGCACCCCGGAGGCAGACGCTATTGACAGAGTACTTTCTATTGCCCGTAGCTGTGGCGTAGATAATCCTCGTGTGATTGGCTGGGATTTTCCAAATGTGTCACAAGAGCAGATAAATGTTTTTAATATGCATGGCTACGAAGCGGCATGGATACTGCCTGATGGTGTTGTCCCTCATGACATTGAAATACATGAGCAGGCAGCCCACAGGTATGCAGCAATACACATTGAAAAGCCCTTTGAAAACCCTTTTGTAACTATTCCCAACGCCTATAAAACGCTTATGGAGTATATGCGGGTGAATGGCCTGGAACATACAGAAAAGGATGTTATCCCCTGTTTTGAAACTGATGGTGATGATATGGATATTTATATTGCCTGCAGGTAGGGCAAAGACTGAAAGATGATTTACTTAATATAAATTAAAAAGTGTATGGAATACTAAAAAATAATTTCCATACACTTTTATGCAAATATATAATTATAGATGTTTTTCTGCATCCTGTTCACTGAGATTAAATTTCTCCATGATTATTTTCTTAATTTCATCATTACCTCACCCATACCAGCATCTCCTCTCATTTTTTGAATTAATCTAATATTTGCATTTAAAGTTACTTCAGATATGGACTCCACCATTTTCTTTTCATGCTCATTACAGATATTTCCAGACTCTGCTATAAGCCTTTTCATAACTGCTTCTTCCATTTTATCTGTAAGAGCCCTTATCCATACATGGGCTTCGTTTTCCAATTCACCTGTAACAATTACCTGCAATGGGAGCACTGGCATTCCGCTGCGTATGCCACCTTACCAAAACAGCGGAAGCGTGCCCCTGTACGGAATATTCTGGCTCTGGCACAGAAACCGTCTTAAAAACCCATGGTTTTTAAATAGTTAGTTTTGTTCTTCTTCCATATACTTTTATATTATTTATTTTTTTGTATGGTCTTATATAAAGTTTTTTCACTCCTTTTAATTTATTGTTTTTTATTGTACATGAATGTTTACTGCTGTTATTAATTTTTTTGATAGCAATGAGGTCAGCGTTATATTCTTTATATATGACGTATCCATCAGATTTGCTTCCAGTTTTCCATGATATTTTTATTGTATTTTTTCCTTTTGAATATTTTGTATTGCTAACTGCTTTAGGTGCAGTACCAAGACTTTTAAATTTATAGCCACACTGTTTAATAAACTCTGCGGCACTGTTTATTGGCATATTACTGCATGTTGCAAACTGTTCATCGCCTGTGTTTTTATATCCGTAAAAGATTACGTTTTTGCTGATGCCATAATTGTTTGTATCAATAACAGATAATGTACCTGGCAAGTAGATTTCTTCTATATCTAAAGGGGTATCTTTACATGTGCTTCCATATACACATACTGTTTCTGTTCCTTCATTAAAAATTACTTTTTTTAGCGAAGTACAGCCTTCAAATACAGTATAAACTCTTTTGATGTTATTGGAAAAATTAATTTCCTCAAGATTGTGGGCATCAACAAAAGCTTCAGCAGGAATTGATTTTACACTTTTGGGTATGGTAAATTTTTTGTCCTCTTTTTGTGCAGGATATATATAAAGTAAAGTTTTCTCTTTATTATACAAAACGCCATCCTGTGCAGAGAAAAGTTTATTGCCTTTTTCAACGGTAAAAGATGTTACATTTCCAGCCATTTGTGTATATTTGTAAATTATGCCTGCCTCAGGGTAGTTGCTGAAATCATTCATGATTCTTGAGATAGATTCTACACTTGCAGGAAGTTCATACTCGGTCATGATGCTTGGAAATATAATGATTTCTGACATATCTTTATCATAAAGAACACCTTTATATGAAACAAAATTTTTATTTGTTTCAGGTATTTTTACTTCTGTAAATTTATTTTGGCAGAGAAATGTATTGATTTTTTGTACATTTTCATGTATGACAAGTTTATCCATACCAGCAGGAATAAAGTAAAGCTGCTCATAATTTTTTGAATAAAGGGCGCCATTATATGTTGCATATTCTGTATTCTCATCTGAAATAGTAATTTCTTTAAGGCTTCTTAAATTATAGCCACCGTAATAATCTTTATCAAAGTCAGCATAATCAAATTCTATATGCTTAAGGTTGGCAGGAAGGTGCAATCTTTCAAGGCTGGTACAGCCATTTAAATATACCATATTAAAAATATTATCTTCCATATTTTCATTAAGGGTAAGCTCTGTTAATCCTGTACAATTATCTAAAGCATAATACTGGATTTTTTTAACACTGTCAGGAATTATATATGCACCTTCTTTTAATGCCGGGTATTTAATAAGAGTTTCTTTGCCTTTTGTATAAAGAATTCCATTGCTGCTTTCAAGGTATTGACTGTTTTTATCAACATTAAAGTTTGCCTTACAGCCATCAAAAGAAGTCCATGAAATATTTTTAATATTCTTTCCAATAGAAATATTTTTAAGGAATTTGTTATTGTTGAAAGCATATTCTTCTATATTTTTTATTTTGTCTGATATGGTAAATGTATCTCCTTTTTTAAGGCTTGGGTAATATATAAGTTTTGTCATTTTTTTATTGTACAAAACGCCATCAACAGTCTTAAAATATTTGTTGTCTTTAGAAACTTCAATACTTGTTATATTCCTATCACAAAAAACATAGCTACTTATACTTTTTACATTTTTACCAATTATAAGCTTTCCGCTTCCATTTAAACTGAAAAGTTCTCCATGGTCAGATATACTTATATCTGTAATAACATTATCATTTACGGCAGATTTCATTGGTTTATTTGAAATTGCCCCATGTTGTGTTAAAATATTATTTACATGTGAATTATTATTTATATTATAAATTTTATTATTCTGGTAATTATATGAACTATAAATACATGTAAGTGCAAGCATATAAGACAGTGCTTTTTTGTACATATTATAATGCCTCCTTAAACAATTAAATTATAACCTTTTAAAGTTTAACTTTCAGGTTTTTCCTGGTTTATTTATTAAACATTATCTTTTCATTATTAAACATCCTAGTAAGCACAAATACGCCTATGCCAGTATATACAATGTTGCTTGCAACAGATGCTGCCATGCCTGAAGGCACTATATCAAATGAAAAAATACCCGTCATGGACTGCACGCTGTTATAAACTGGAATTAAATAATAAAATAATTCTGTTTTAACACCATTAGTAAACATTCCGCTTATACCTACCAGAATAACTACTATCATAAGTGGTGTAATATAAGTGCCTGCTTCCTTTGTGCTCTTTGCAAATGCAGAAATTATTGATATTAATGTCACAATAAGAAGCACTGTTGACATCATAACAAGGGCAAGCATTAAATACTCAGTTACGCCATATACATTAGTTTCAATTCCTGTATCTTCAAGATTGGCAAGTTTAGGCAATGAGAGCAATGTTCCAATTGTGCTTGACAATCCGCTTAAAAGCGCAATAATTGACAATGCTATTATCTTTCCAAGAGCTATATGGCTTCTCTTGGCTGGAGTTACAAGCAATGTTGCTATCGTACCTCTTTCCTTTTCGCCTGAAATTGATTCAGGTCCTACTGCCATACATGCACTAAATACAAACATAAGAAGCAGCATTGGCAGCATAGATGAAAATATAGATGCTGCTGCATCTTTTTCATTAGCAAGGTCATATTTTATATTTTCATCATGGTTAATATCAAATTTATTAGCCATAGATGCCTCATATGAATCCAGCATCTCCGTAAATATCTTATATACAGTCTGTGATTCTGTAGAAGCTGAATTATAATAGACCTGTACTTCAGGAGCTTTATTTCCAGAAGAACTGTCATATACAGCAATGTCATTTTCGAAATTCTTCGGAAAAATTATGTATAAATCCAGTTCGTCTTCATTCTTGCTGATTTTTTCCTTTGCCGTTTCACCAGATTCTGCATCTACATCCTTTATACCCCCGGCAATACCTGCATCATTCATTAATGCCCTTATGCTTTCTGGCATATATGTGCTTTCAATTTTATACACATATTCATCATCAACTGAAACCATTCCTGATATAGCATCACCCATAAAAGAGTACATAATAAATATCATAATACCTGGCATTAATATTGTAGTAAATGCCATACGTTTGTCACTAAAAAACCTTTTTAATTCTTTCTTTAATATTGTAATAATTGTATTTTTCATATATTATCCTCCTTACCCTTAAACTTCCTCTCCAACAGTATCTTTGTAAATATCAAAAAACCTGTCTTCGAGGCTCTGTCCTGCCTTAATGTTTTCCAGGGTATCACACATTATCATTTTGCCATTAATAATAATCCCAACCCTGTCACACACTCTTTCAATAAGGCTGAAAATATGTGTTGATACAATTATTGTCTTTCCACGCTCCTTTAATGTTTGTATAAAATCTGTAACAACCCTTGCTGTAAGTACATCAAGCCCATTTGTAGGCTCATCAAATATAATTATATCAGGGTCATGTACAATAGATACTGCAAGTGAAACCTTTTGTTTCATCCCTGTGGAAAGGTCTGCCACTTTAACTTCTGCAAATTTCCCTATTCCAAAAAGGCTGAATATCTCATTTTTCCTCTTATCTTTTACATCATCTGGTACATTGTGCAACTCTGAGAAAAAATCATATAAATAATTTGGTGTAAAATATTCTTCAAGTTTCAGTTCACTAGTAAGGAAACCTATCTTCTGCCTTACTGCATCTGCTTTATTTACTATACTTGAACCATCGACCAGTGCATCACCACCATCAGGTTTAATAAGTGTCGCAAGCATCCTTAACGTTGTAGTTTTGCCTGCACCATTTGGACCAAGAAGCCCGAAAACCTCCCCTTCATATGCCTTAAAAGAAATCCCATCAACAGCAGTCTTTATCTTTTCATTTGTGTGTTCAATTTTCTGCTGTTTTGATGAAAGCTTAAAAGTTTTATGCAATTTGTCTACAATTAGCAGTTCTTTCATCGTTTATCCTCCCATAATTAAAATTCGCATTAAAATATATATTAAATAATATTTAATACAGGTGTACATTATATCATAAATTGTATACAAGTGCACTATAATTGTTTTTTAAGATTTTCTATAATTATGTTTTTATATTTACAGCAAAACAAAAAGACTGGTAAAAACCAGCCTCTGTTTACTTTAATAATTTATAATTTAATCTGTGCATCCTGTTTTGAATATGCCATCACAGACGTTACCTTGGCAGCCTGCTCAGTTCCAGCTACCTTACGGCACACAGAAGTTCCCACTTAGTGCTGCTAGGTTCCCCTCCTGACACGGTTCATGGGTTTCCGTTGCGTAAGACCAGGACGTCAACGCCGCTTTCCAAGGGCGGCTCTGCAATTAACATACCCTGGGCAGGACATCACCCCTGCTATAGCGGATTGCAGGTACAGGGCACCGCTAACTCCCCGGCTAGCACAGAAGTTTAAGACAATAAATTTTCTGCATTTTGTAATTATACACATAGTAGACAGCTATGTCAAGCGTTTATGTGCCTTTTCTTACGCAATTCTTTGAAAAACTCTTTCATAAGGATGCTGCACTCATCCCCCAGCACACCTGTAACTTTTTCAGCCTGATGGTTAAACCTTCTTTCGGACAGCAAATCAACTATGCTCCCAGCACACCCTGCTTTAGGATTCAGTGCGCCTATTACAACACGTGGTATACGGGCCTGTATTACTGCTCCAGCACACATAGGGCATGGCTCAAGCGTTACATACATTGTACAGCCTTCAAGCCGCCAGTCACCAAGCTTTTTACATGCCTTTTTTATAGCGGTTATCTCTGCATGTGCAAGTGTGCTGTTTTCAATATTCCTGCGGTTATAACCTCTGGCTATAATTTTATCCTGGTGCACAATTACACAGCCAATAGGGACTTCCCCAATGGCTGCTGCTTTCTTTGCCTGTTTTAAAGCTTCTTTCATAAATTTTTTATCAAATAGATTTTCTTGCATTATTTACTTTTATCTCCATATATATTATTCTAAAATATATTAGGTTTATCACAACGGTGGTAAATCCTATAGTATTTTAGGCTTATAATAAGTCTACCATTATTAACTGGCATAGTCAAAATTAAATTTTTCATCTGGAAAGGAAGACTTGCATATGCTGACTACATATAATACTAACCGCCTGGTTTTAAATATCTTAAACCCATCAAAAGCAGGGCTTGTTTTAAACTTTTATATTAAAAACAAGGATTTCCTTGAACCCCATGAGCCAAGACGGGCAAGGCTGTTTTATACATATGAATTCCAGCGGGCAAACCTTGCATGTGAATATAATGCTTTTATTAAACAGACAAATATAAGATACTGGATTTCTTTAAATACTAATCCTGACAGAGTAATTGGCTCAGTCTGTTTCAGCAATATACTTAAAGGGGCATTCTGCAGCTGCATGGCGGGCTATAAGCTAGGTAAAGAATACTGTGGCAACGGCTATATGTATGAAACATTATACACAATCATACCTATAATATGCAAAGAACTCTCAATGCACCGTATAGAAGCAATGGTTATGCCTGGGAATACACCATCAATCAGCCTGCTTAACAGGCTTCATTTTACAGAGGAAGGTTATCTGCGCTCATTTGCCCAGATAAACGGGGCATGGGAAGACCATATATTATACTCCTATATAAACCCTGGATTTAATTGAACCATCATAATTAGTTCAGACGTTTATTTCTGCAATCCAGTAACCAAATACACCATACATTATCTTTCCAGGCCCTATTGGCTGGAAACTGTTAAAAGAAAATGCTGCTGCCCTTTTACTTTCCTGTTCACTAAATACACCAGGAACACCAAGTGCATAACAGCCACTGCTTAGTTTTGCAAATATAAGGTGCTTATAACAGTAATACCCATGCAGCAAAAACCTGTTATTAGCAAAAGACCAGAGACGTATAGGCATACATCCTATATCTTTTGGTTCTATCCTTACGCTTTCCTCTATATTTCCTGACTTAAAAGGATACATAACAGGAAAATTCCTAAAAATACGCATGCCAAAGTCCTCATCCTTCTTATTGTAATTCTTATAAGGACATGCGCTGCATCCATAAACGCTTTTTTCCTCTTCAATATCCTGTGTTTTAATATCTGGCTCCTGTTCTTTCTGGTTTGAAACCGTCTTTATATCCTCTTTTATGCTATTGCTGTTATTATTATCACTGCTATTACCGCTGGTGTTTTCCTGGCTGTTGTCTTTAATAGTATTTTCTTTAGCCACATTTTCTAAAGCTGTATCTTTTTTAGCATTGTCTGTACTATTTTCATTATCTCCAGCCACTTCCACAGATGAGTCCCTGCTGGCATTATTTTTATTGGCACTATCCACATTTTTGCTGTCTGCTGAACTTACTGCTATATTTCTGTTATCTGCAATAATACTGTTATCTGTTTTGGCATTACTGCTTCTGGAAATATCCGTGACAGTTTCTAATGCGCCTTTTTCCCTGTCCGTATTATCTAAGTCCCTGTCAAGCATATTTTTTTTATTTCCAATATAAATGCTTTCATTTGTCCAGCTTGTTGCATAATATTCCTTATCACTTATGTATATAACTGCCCCATCAAAATAGCTGGCAGGATGTCCACTTGAACACACATCCTCTGAATTAGTAACTGTCTTAACATGGAGGCTTCCGGAATGTGCTGACAGCCTTCCTATGCTTATATACTCTATTGCAGATAGTTCTTGTTTAAAAAGCCATACCTCTGGCATAAAACTGGTTTCTATTGCCCTCATCTGCACTGTTACCCTGCACTGCCTTCCTTTCTGTTCAAGCCTGGCATAACCTATATTCTGCCCCTTTTCACCATTTAAATACTGGTAAAGATACGAAACAATCCGTCTGTACTGGTTCATCAAATCCCTCCATTCCAACACGTCTTATGGATGTTGTTATTAACTGGCTTATATGCCTCGCACTGCCTTATCAAACTATATTCATATTACAACATTAAATAGAACCAAAAATTTGATTTTTTCTCTTCAAATGTTTATACTATATATGTTAGATTTAACCAATATTTAATTAGGAGGGTTATTTATTATGGATGAAACTTGTACACATGACTGTTCAAATTGTAGTGCCAGTTGTGAAAGCAGAGACCCTAAAAGCTTGTTAGAGCCGCCTCACAAAGACAGCAGTATTAAAAAGGTTATAGGTATTATAAGCGGCAAAGGCGGTGTCGGGAAATCTATGGTATCTTCCATGCTTGCTGTTAATTTCCAGAAAAAGGGATTCCATACTGCTGTACTTGATGCTGATATTACAGGTCCGTCAATCCCTAAAGCCTTTGGCATAACAGAACGTGCAATGGGTGACGAAAGTGGTATTTTTCCTGTTACCAGCAAGACAGGCATACAGACAATGTCAGTAAACCTGCTTCTTGAAAACACTACTGACCCTGTTATATGGAGAGGTCCTGTTATAGCAGGTACTGTAAAGCAGTTCTGGCAGGATGTCATATGGAAAGATGTTGACTATATGTTTGTAGATATGCCACCAGGAACGGGTGATGTAGCACTTACTGTGTTCCAATCTATACCTGTAGACGGAATTGTTATTGTAACTTCCCCACAGGAACTTGTTTCCATGATTGTTTCTAAAGCTGTTAAAATGGCGCAGATGATGGATGTTCCTGTTATTGGAATTATTGAAAACATGAGTTATATAGAATGTCCTTGCTGTGGTGAACACATTGAGATGTTTGGTAAAAGCCACCTTGATGAAGTTGCTGGTGAATATGGCATACCAGTACTTGGACGCATCCCTATGACACCTGCCATTGCTGCTGCAAGTGATGCAGGCAATGTGGAAGAACTGGAATGTAACTGGTTTGATAATGCAATCACAGCAATAGAAAAAGTATAAATAAAATTTACAGCAATATTATAATAAACTGGCCTCGCTGCCAGAATACTACAAAGTACAGTGAGGCTGGTTTTACTATTTATAAAATGCTGCTTTGCTGTTTTTTACCTATAGTCTATATTTTTCACTTGCCGTTATATAAATAATACTCTTGTATTTTCTGTCTGTCTGAATAACCTGCTACGTAACATAATTTCCAGTTATCCTTTGTTGGCAGATGGACGCAGGGTTTCTGTGTCCGTCTAAAACATATTCCACTCCAGGGCACGCTTGCGCTACGGTAGCTCACTCAGCGGCACATAAAATCTGAAAGAACCAGATTTAAATGCCGGCGGAGCTAAAGTGCCC
>CAJTXH010000002.1 GCA_910580005.1 uncultured Lachnospiraceae bacterium
CTAGTTCAAATCCCATATTTTGTACATTTTTTGCTTAAGTTCGCGCTTATGGGACTATATCCGCAGGAACTATGCACACGGCTGTACAAAAGAATTTGGTATTCACAACCCACTCTAAACTCCCTCTAAACTCCCTATTTGCCGGGTTTCATCAACTTTTTAAAAAATATTTTAACTTCCCCCAATCTTACAAAACTGTAAGGACAAATCTTCTCACGAAATCCAGTATTTATAGGCATTGTGAGAGTTATGGGCAGGATATTTACACGAATTTTACACAAAATCAAAAGAGTTCTAATACGATAACAAAAACTTTACGAATAGGGAGAAGTGGTATGCTCCTTCCCTTTCGTAAAGTTTTTAATTTTTGCATACAAATCCTTTGTTAAATTAGGAGTTTTGTATTGTACTTATACTATTTGCTGTTGCCAATGATTTAGTTTCGGTAGGTTGGCTTTCAGATAAGCACGAACTTGTGCAGGGGTTCTGTTTTCATCTGACATATGCTGTTCCAGAAAACAAATCAATTCCTCAAGGCTTGCATACGCAAATTTCCCATCAGAATAGCACCATTTACAGTATTCCTCATTGAATGTACCATCGGTTTCTTTGCTGATGGAAGAGTCATCCAGCGGCATGCCGCAACACTGACAAATCAGTTGCCTTGGAGAACCTAAAAGCGTATTAATAGAAACATCAAAAAACTTCGACAATAGCTTTAAAGTTTCTGTATTGGGTACGGTTTCGCCATTTTCCCAGCGTGATACAGCCTGACGGGTAACAAACATTTTCTCGGCAAGCTCATCTTGGGACAAGCCTTTTTTGGTGCGTAGTTCTAAAATGATTTTATTTGTTTCCATATCATCACCTCCGAAAATATCATAACATTACCGGTTCAAATGAACAAGCAACCCGCCGTTGCTATAGAGTGTGGTTATGTCATAGGAAGTGTCAGATAAAATAACCACAAAAAATGAATGAGTCAGTTTATTGATTATTCCTCATAGAAATGCCGAATCGCTTTGGCAAAAAATTCCGCAACTCCTTCTCCATACTGGCTGTCACATTCTGCCTGTACCTCTTTGTTGTTCTGGTATATATCTGCCAGTTGCAACATGATATCTTTTTCATATTTTATGCGGAATAATTGTTTTTGAACAAACCCATATTCTGCAACAATCTCCTTGATTTCAAAGGAATCCAAAGTAAATCCCTCATTTTTCCGCTTAACCAGTTTATCCATAACAGCTTCCTGCCGCAGGCGGAAAGCATGAATCATTTCTTCCCCTATGGGATTCTTCGCTGCTTCTAAGGCATCCTCCTTGCTGCCGTGCCATTCAATGATTTTTGCCCAGCTTTTTTGTGTTTCCTCCTTTGCGGCGTTTTCCATAAAATGTTTATGGAATCCGTCAATGCTGCCAAATTGTTCTTCCAGTGCATTCTTCTGTTTCTCATTCATGTGCTGAATCATGGAATCAAATATTTCCTCCACCTCTGTTTTGCTGAATACATCAAAATCCATATTGTTATCTCCTTTCAGAATGTCATCAATGCTGGCAATCAAACGCTCCAGGCGTTCCTTTTTTGCTGTCAGCATCGTTCTCTGCATTTGCAGAATCTGCTTTTTGTCAAGAGCCGGATTTTCCATGACAGACTTGATTTCCCGTAAAGAAATATCAAATTCCCGAAAGAATAGTATTTGACGCAGAGTCTCTAAAGCCTTATCGTCATAAAGCCGGTATCCCGCTTCACTCCTGCCAGTTGGTGTCAATAGACCGATTTCATCATAATAGTGAAGTGTGCGTACGCTGATACCTGTAATTTCTGCCAATTCTTTTACTGTCCTCATTTTACATGGCCTCCTTGTTCTTGATACAATTACTTTAATCTATGACGTTCCGTGAAGGTCAATAGGTTTTTAGATTTTTTTCTGAAAAAACTTTTTTTGCGACCGTTATGGCGTTTAATACTCTTGAAAAAACGACATATGGAATACACTGGATAAATTTCTCCAAAAGCAAACTCAATAATAAACCTGCTGACACCGGGTGCAATGTCTTTCAATGATCTTATGACATTTTCCCATACCGATTACGTCAATCTTCTTTAACTGTTCCATTCCTGTTTCAAAACGTGTTTGTTCCATTTGATTTTATCTACTATTTTTAAGTAGGTACCCATTTGATTAAATGCTAACAGAATAAAAAATTTACGTCAATGGAATAAAAATTGTTGTTTCTATTTTCAAAATGCAAAGTAGAAGTGTGGCGTAGGAATGATACACCAAAAAGCCAAAATGGCGTAGGAAAGGCACACACAGAACGGAAAATGGCGTAGGAATGATACACCACGAAAAATTTCTTAAAAAGCATGGTGTAGGAATGATACACCAAAAATGCAGATTGGTGTAGGAAAGCAGTGTAGGAATGGGCAAAATGGTGTAGGAATCATACACCAATACCATATTTATATAAATATTATGGGTTTTAGGGGATATTTCCCCTGACCAGAGGCATTTTTCGGACGTTGTCTGACAAAATGCGTATCTGGCAATGTGCCTGCACTATAGGCAGGACACATTTAGGGCATGAGGAAAAATCACTGTCTGCGGCATGGATAAAAGAATTAAAAAAGGCGGCTGACCTTTGTAGAGAAGCGCGGTATAATGCAGTCAGATAAAGATAAGCACTGTTTTTATCCATAATAAAATCGAGAGGGGGGAAACCATGATGAAGATTGAAGATATGGCGGATTTGATTGCCATGTATGGCACGCAGGTAGCGGCAGATAAAATAATCTATCTGGCAACGGGCGAAGATACCATATCAGCACTGGAGTATGCAGGCCGTGGATTGTCTGGTAATTATGTGAAGCTGGAGAAGATGATTGAAAGAAACTGCAGTGACAGAATAAGAAATGCCATTATAAGGGATGGATTGCCGGCATGGGCAGTGATTTTGACGAACCGGGAACTGACAGCCGAGGACAGGGCGGCCATTCTGCTGGGATATGATGGCAGTTTTTGTATTGAAGGATAGAAAACTATATTTCTGCTTTTGTGATTCTGACTACAAAATTTAATGTTATATGAGGAGGAAGAGCCTATGGGAAAAGAATTACCAGAAGTTATTGTGGAACATGGAATAGAGTACCATCTTGCGGAGAATGGATGTTATTATCCAGATATAAATGTCGAACAAAATACGGATTATCCGGTTGGCAAATATGGTTTGATGCGAGGGGAATATCTGATGAAGAATAACAGACATAGATATTTCGGAATGGTGCTGGATGGGACGTGGAATGAATATCTGCATGGGGTGGACGAGGAGTGTTACAGAGAGCTGGAAATGGCAGTGGAACGGATAAAAGAAAAAGAGGGGGTGACAGAGGATTTGAAAAATGAGGACCCTATACTGTGGGTAGGAAAGGTCAATAATATCATGGCAAGGGCAGAGGAAGAAATACTTAGAGAAATTATATATGTGTAGGAAATGAGGGCGGTCTTGGTATGTAGGACTGCCCTCATTGTGATATCTATATTACAAAGGTGCAATTGTCATAGAAAAGTATGGAAAAGTGTGTGGTGGTATGGTAAGATTTTATATATAAGTATCAAGGGAGTATGTTGGTTTGGATTAGGAGGAATATTGCATGGCAAATCAGTACAAGATAATAGATGAAAAAACATGGGAAAGGGCAATGCACTGTATGGTTTTCAGAAACAGTGTAGAACCTGCATTTTGCGTAACCTTTGAAGCGGATATTACGCATTTCCTAAAAAGAATTAAGAAACAGGGCTATTCTTTTACGCTTGCTTTTGTCTATGTTGTATGCAGATGTGCCAATGACATAGAGGCATTCCGGTACCGTTTTTTAGATGGGAAGGTTGTGTTGTTTGACAAAATTGACACAGCCTTTACTTATCTGAATAAAGAAACGGAATTGTTTAAGGTAATCAATGTTCCCATGCAGGAAACGTTTGAAGAATATATAGAGCTGGCGGCAAGGATTGCACAAGAGCAGAAAGAATATTTTACCGGTCCGTTGGGAAATGATGTATTCCAGTGTTCTCCGATGCCTTGGGTTACTTATACACACATATCACACACCAATTCCGGACAAAAGGATAATGCGACTCCTTTATTTGATTGGGGAAAATACTATGGGAAGGCTGGGCGGATTGTAATGCCTGTGTCTGTTCAGGCACACCATTCTTTTGTAGATGGCATCCATATTGGAAAGTTTGTGGATTTGTTGCAGGAATATCTGGATGGATATTGAAACAAAAGACCAATCAAACAGATAAAATCTTGCAAAACAGGAAAAACAAAGATATCATAGTAATAAGAAAGGCATTCGATTTTTCCTAATAAAAGGTGCTGGATACATGGGGAAGCAAAGTAATTTTTCTTGTTATTAGGGATGTGTTTTATACGGAGTTGAAAGAGGTGGATTGTTTTGGTGGAATATATGAGGGCTGACAGGGCAGACATAGATGCATTAATGGAAATGCGGCTTGCATATATCAAGGCAGATATGGGTGTCAGCATAGAAGATGAAGTTTCTATGAAAGAGAAAATTCCCTTGTATTTTGAAGGGCATTTAGACAGGGATATATTTGCTTTTGTCGCAAAAGATGAAGGTATCATGGTTGCTACAGCCTTGCTGCTTATTATTGAAAAACCATCGAATCCCCATTTTATAAATGGAAAGGTTGGAAATGTGTTGAGCGTCTATACACTTGGGAGATACAGGCGTCAGGGAATATCTACCAGACTAATGCAGGAAATTATTCTATTTTCAAAAGAAAAAGGGCTGGATTTTATTGAATTGAGTGCAACAGAGGAAGGACATCCATTATATAAGAAATTGGGATTTGAAGAATGTCAGACACCGTATGTACCTATGAGATTTAATTTATAATATATTATTTTGTTAAGGAGATGATGATTATGATAATGAAACAGATAGAAATCAATGTGCCGGAAGCAGTAGTACCATATGCAAATGTGGAGGGGGAAAGAGCGGTTTTGCTTAGAAATGCCATGCTGTTATATCCATATATAAAGAATGACACCATATCGCATGGAAAGGCAGCAGAAATGCTTGGCATACCCAAAATGGAACTGATTGAATTATATGGTTCACTGGGGATTGCATATTTTGATATGACAGAAGAGGAACTTGCAGAGGATTTGGCAACTCTTAATAAAGTTGGGAGTGTGGCAGTATGCTGATTGTATCTGATACCACACCGATTATTACCTTGATGAAGATGGGGCATTTGGATATTCTGAAACAGTTATATGGGAAGGTGCTTATTCCTAATGCTGTATATATGGAATTGACAGGTAATGAAAAGTTTGTAACAGAGGCTTTTCAGGTAATAGATAGTGATTTTCTGGAAGTAGAAAAGGTTGACAATGAAGTTGCTGTAACGATTCTGCAGGAGGTGTCCGGTTTGGATGCAGGGGAGAGTGAAGCGATTGTTATGGCAAATAGCAGGAAAGCAGATTTGCTGGTTATGGATGAACATAAGGGCAGGGGTGTGGCAAAGAAGATGGGGTTGCCGATTACAGGAACGATTGGTCTGCTGTTGAAAGCTTTTGATGAGGGAATGCTTACCGCTGGAGATATTGAGGAGTGCATTGACAAATTGAAAGAAACCAACGTGAGGATAAGCGAGGGGCTTTTTGATATTATGAGGGAGCATATAAAGAGATAAAAATTAGGAGTGATTTTATGGGCAGATTAGGTAAATTTTTGGAAAGAGTATATGAATTGAAATATGAAAATGTAATGGAGAAAGCTTTATGAGCAAGATTAATGTTATACAGAACGCAATTAAAGAATTAGAAGGTGGAAGTTTTCAAAAATTATTTGATGCGTATTTATATAAAAAGTATAAATTTAAAAATATACAAACTTTAGGAGTGCAAGATGGAACAAATAAGTCCACTAAGGGAACGCCAGATTCATTTGTGCTTGAAGAAGATGGTAACTATATTCTTATTATGTATGGAACAGTAGAAACGCAAGCATTTGAAAAAATGAAAAAAGATATTTTATCTTGTTTTAATAAAGATAAATTGGAAATAGATGAAAATAAAATAAAAAAGATAATTTGTGCTTATTCTTCTACCAACATTCATGTAGAACAACAAGAAGAGTTAAAAGGTATGATATCAGGAATTGATATTGAAACAATAGGGTTAAGCACTATTTCACATGATTTACTTGTAAATTATCCGTTTTTAGCGGCAGAATTTTTAAATATTTCAGTTGATACGCATCAAATATTTTCAAGAGAGGAATTTATTAAAGTGTATGATAAAAATGGAATGAATGCACCTCTTGGAATGGATTTGCATTGTAGAGAGCAAGAAAAAGAACAGTTATATTCGGCATTCAGTTCTTACCCAATCACCTTAATAACAGGAGCGTCAGGAGTAGGGAAAACTAGACTTGTTTTAGAGGTATGTAAGCAATTTGAATTTGAGGGTTGGAATGTTTTGTGCGTGAAAAATAATGGGGAATTACTTTATAATGATATACAGTATCACATATCCAACGATGAAAAATGTATTTTATTTATTGATGATGCCAATCAAACAACCAGTTTAGAGTACATACTTGATTACGTGGCTTCTATATCAAATGGTAATACTGTTAAGTTGGTAATGACAGTGCGAGATTACGCAAAACATAGAGTGGAAAGCATTGTTCGTCAGTATATGATTCCGCAAGAAATAATCATTAAAGTTTTAAAAGATGAAGAGATTAAAGAGATTTTAAAAGAAAATCTTGGAATAGGCAATGAGGATTATTTAGAAAGAATTGCGCAGATTGCAAAGGGAAATATAAGATTAGCAATTTTGGCAGGAAAGATATCAATTGATAGCGGATATTTTGCTATAAGAAATGCTACAGATATATTTGCTCAATATTATGGAAGAATAATAGAAACTACAGAATTGACCGAGGATGCTATAAATGCGTTATTTGTTATATCACTTTTAGGACCAATTAGATATAAAGAAAGTTTGATAGCACAAAAAATATTAGAGTTAGTAAATATAAATTCTGAATGTTTTATAATCTTATGCCACGATTTGAACGACAGAGAATTGATTGATTTATATCAAGATGAAGTTGCGAAAGTTAGCAACCAGAGTCTTGGAAACTATATATTAGAATATGTTTTAATTGAAAAAAAGACAATTTCTATTTTTCAATTGTTACAGACAGGCTTTCCTAAATTTAAAAATAAATTAGTATATGCGTTAAATACACTAATTAAATTGTTTTATTCGGAAGAAATGAAAAATTATATAGAGGAACAGGTTAATATTAGTTGGAATAAGGCAGATGAGAGTCAGCAAGCAGAATATCTAAAATGCTTTCATGCTTTGAATGAAGAAAAATCCTTAGCTATTTTAAAACAAAAGATAGATAGTATAAAATGTAAGGACATGGATATATCGCAGTTTGATATTGATAGTAAGAAAAATTATAATCATATTGAATGTGAACAAATTTCTATTTTAAGTAGCTTTAAGTATTCTGAATATTTTGAGGATGCTATGGAATTATTGTTGCTTTATTATAAAAAAAGACCTGATTTAATCATGGATTTTTATTTTGCTTTTTCTGACAGAATGTCATTTGATTTAAATTCGTATAAATTGGACTATGATAAAGAATTAAAGATGGTAGATTGTCTGTGGAGATATGCAAATGCGGGTAAGGATGTCAATGTTACCATATTGTTGCTGCATGTATTTAAAGAATTATTAAAATGCAGTTTTCACAAGGCGGAGTCTGTTGAGAACAGTAGATCTTTTACAATGTATAACTTACAGATAGTGTATACTGATGGGAGTAAAAAGCTGCGCAATCATATATGGCGAGCATTGTCTAAGTTGTATTCAAATAACAAATATACAAGTATTCTCAATCATATTATTTCATATTGTTATATTCGAGGCTTAAAACAGGAAGAAGCCAAGGAAATTCAACTGTATGATTTGAAATGCATTAAGGAAATGTTTTTTGATAAATGGAAGAACTTGACATTTGAGCAGTGCAAAATATTGAGAGAGATAGAAAAACATTGTGAATGGGTAGAAATAGAAAATTGTGGCTTGTTTGATAGATACACAGAAAATAAGGATTTTATGGTATACAACACATTGGTTAAAGAGCATATAAAGGGAAAAACATGGGAGGAGGATGAAGCGGAGAGAAAAAGGAAAATTGAAGAACTGATTAAAGACTATAGGTTAGATGATTATGCACATTTATTTAAAATGTGTAAGATATGTGAGGAAAATAAAGATAAAGAAGATTGGGCATTGAAATCGGGCATAGATATAATTTTTCTAATCTTAGAGTCCGAACCAGAAGTATATTTAGATGTTGTAAACATTTATCTTCGATATCAAGCTCCTTATGGATATAATGCCTACAGGATTATAAACAAGCTATTAATGGATTTTGGAATTGAACAAACGAAAAAAATCATTGAGGAAAAAGAATTTTCATATAAGCATAATTGGGAAAGTGCTATTTGGGAAACTGCACCGAAAGAAATGCTCAATAAAGAATTGACAAAGGAATTTCTAACTTTTATGAAACGAGAGGCTTCTTTAGGAACGCCTGATTTTCCTTCTATATTATGCTTGGAGAGATATAGGGAATATGATGAAAAAATTGTAAGAAAAGTATCAGAAATTATAATGGAATATCCACCTAAAAATAGTTATCATATTGCAAAATTCTTTGATTTTGCTCATCAGGAGTCAACAATTCAAATAATATTGGACTTGTTTTTAGATGAATGGGAGTTGTTAGGAAGTTTATATCTTCTTGCTTTGGGAGAGCATTTTGATTATAATGGAAAGCTTTTAATAGAAATTGTTAAAAGAAAGAATTCTTTTTGGAGAGATATTACACAAAAACTTCATGGGAATATACACAGAACATCATATGAGCATAAAGTATTTGAAAATATTTGGGAGATGGATAATTATCAGGAACTAATTCAAATTGCATATGAGAATATGTTGGGCGGCTACTTCGGGTTTATGGTAGAAGATGAGGGGGCAGCGATTTTCACTAATAGCAAAGCAACTTCAGAATTTATAAAGGAGCGAAAAAAAGAATGGATAAAAGACTATATCGAAAAAAATATTGAAAATATCAATAACCTCAAAATGATTTTTAGTGTTATTGCAACATTTTTTGCATCAGACAGAATAGAGTTTTTGTTGGAATTGATGAATCATACAAAAGATATTGAGGTATTTAAGTCTATACCTTTGTTTGCGGGTTCTTCATCTTGGAGTGGTAGTGAAGTGCCCCTTATTGAAAAAAAGATTGATTTTTTAAGCGATTTAATTATATCTTTCAAAGGGGCAGATTTTATTGAGCATAGGGCATATCTGAAAGAGAGGAAAAATTCATATGAAAGTTATAAACAAGATATCTTGATAAAGGAGTATTTAGAAAACGGTGATATAGCATAAAGTCATTTTGGCAACAGAAAATCAGCAAGTCATAATAAATGATGTAATTGAAGCAAAAATAGGTGTATATTTTTATAAAATTTCAAATAAATATAAGTAACAGGTACTAAATAATATTCAAAGCAAGCTATTGGTGTTATAATACCACCACATGGTAAAACTACCCCAATTTCTACCATGCCAGTCAATGGCTTAATTCCCTTTTTCATATTATCCTATAGTCATAAGGAGGTGCAGTCTTATGGCAGGCAGAGAAATTACAGAAATTCCACTATGGCAGAAATACACATTGAGTGTAGAAGAAGCCTCAAAATATTTCCGCATTGGGCAGGCAAAGCTACGCAGGCTCATCAATGAAAATGAGGATGCTGACTTTATTCTGTGGAATGGGAACAGACCGCAGATAAAGAAAAAACAGTTTGAGGAATTTGTTGACAAATTAAATGTAATATAGGCATGGCGCAAAGAGTTTTAGTGCGGTATAATCATTATATCGTATTAGGGCTCTTTTTTTATGAAAGGAGCAGATACTATGGCAGCAAAAAGAAAAGACAGCAGAGGCAGGGTTTTAAGAAAAGGGGAAGGCCAGCGCAGTGACGGGCGTTATATGTTCCGCTATACGGACTTATGCGGCGAAAACCGTGTAGAATACAGCTGGCGGCTGGTGGAAACAGACCCATACCCGAAAGGGAAACAGAAAGATTTATCCCTGCGTGAGAAGGAGGCACTGATTGAGCAGGACAGGCATGACCTGATTTCCACGTCGCATGGGAATATGACCGTCAACGAACTGTTTGATTTCTATGTGAAAATGAAACGAAAACGTGGGAAGATTACTGTCCGTACAGAGGAAAACTACACCAAGATATGGAATAAGAACATGCGCAGGCGGAAATTTGCCAATATGCAGATTCAGGCAGTCAGAAAGACACATATTCTGGACTGTTATCAAGAGATGCTGGAGGATGGTGTGGGAAATGGAAGCATAACCTTAATGCACAAAGTTTTATCCGCCATGTTTAACCATGCATTGTCTGAAGACTATATTCGCAGGAATTATGCCCATGGCTGTACAAAGGAACTTGGCATTTACAATAATAAAGGAGATGCGCTTACACAGGCACAGCAGGCGGAGTTTTTGAAATTCATCAGGGAAAGCAAAGAATATAGTCCTTATTACTGGATGTTTGAATTTTTCTTTGAGACTGGTGCGAGGTGTGGGGAAACCATCGGTTTGACGTGAAAAAATGTGGATTTTAAGAATAAATTCGTAAAGATAGACCATCAACTGCTTTACGAGTTGGATGAGGAGGGAAAGCGTAGATTCCAAATCTGCCCGCCAAAGACAATCAAAGGAATCCGTAAAATTCCGCTGACAGAAAAGGCAGTACATGCCCTAAAAAAACAGAAAGAGTATATGCTGAAACATGGGCTGATAGACAACCATACCGTAGATGGGCACAGCGGTTTTGTATTCCTAACGAAGAAATTCCAGTTGTGGAGTGTGGTACAGCTCGACATCATCCTCCATAAGATTGTGTATGATTACAACAGCATTGAGGTTGCGGCTGGCATACTGGAGGGCAGGGAACCGGAATTACTGCCTAATATAACCGCACATATCCTGCGGCATACTGCCTGTACCAGAATGGCAGAGGCAGGGATGGACCAGAGGACATTGCAGGAGATTATGGGACACAGCAACCTTGCAATTACCATGAAGGTGTACAACCATGTGGATGATAAACGCATGCGGGATGAAATTGAGAAGTTTGATGAGAAGCGGAGCAGGGACAGCCGGGCATCTGGGCATATTGCAGGCTGAATTTCTGGCATTTAAGCTTGTCTGATTTTTCGATAGCACTCCACCGGAAGCCTCGATGTAGCCCGCTACATCTGCGTTTTCGGTATAGCACTCTCAAAAATCATTCGTCGCTTAACTGATCAGAACTTAACCTGCGATATGACTCCCAGTTCACCATACACAAATCCGTACACAAAAAATGTTACAAATTTACACAACTTTTACACAAAATGAATGAAAAAATATAAGATTTTATGAGAAGATAAGTATCTAAATCATTTCTGAAACATCTTAGAAATCCAGTGTTTGCAAGGCTTTAACGACTTCTGCAAAGATACTCAAACCTTCTGAATCTTACAAAAACGTAAGATAAACTGTGAAAATGTAAGTTAAATCTATGGCAGGTTTGATTCCATTTTGATATTCTAATAACGGATAGCAGATGGCATTTATGGAACAGTTAAACAGGAGGTATTAAAAATGGCTATTTTAGAAGTAAATAATCTTAAAAAAATATATGTAACAAGATTTGGCAGTAACCAGGTGCAGGCGCTCAGCAATATTAATTTTGCTGTTGAAGCAGGTGAATATGTTGCAATTATGGGAGAGTCAGGCTCTGGCAAGACCACCCTTCTTAATATTCTTGCAGCACTTGACAGGCCTACAAGTGGTGAGGTTTTACTTGAAGGAAAGAATATAACAAGTATCAAGGAGAAAGAGATTTCTGCTTTCCGCAGGGATAACCTTGGGTTTGTATTCCAGGATTTTAACCTTCTTGACAATTTTTCACTTAAAGATAATATATTCCTGCCGCTTGTATTACAAGGAATATCACCAGGAATTATGGAACAGAAACTTAAGCCTGTGGCAGCAAAGCTTGGAATTTCTGGTATACTTGCTAAATTCCCATATGAAGTATCAGGTGGGCAGAAACAGCGTGCCGCAGTTGCAAGGGCACTTATAACTTCGCCTAAACTTATACTTGCTGATGAACCAACAGGTGCACTTGATTCTAAAGCATCAGAAAGCCTGTTAAAGCTTTTTAAGGAAATAAATGATGATGGACAGACTGTTTTAATGGTTACACATAGCACAAAAGCAGCAAGCAATGCAGGCAGGGTTCTTTTTATTAAGGATGGTGAAGTGTTCCACCAGATTTATAAAGGAAATATGACAAATGAAGAAATGTACTCAAAGATTTCTGATACATTAACAATACTTGCAACAGGTGGTGATATAAATGAATAAGCTTTACATTAAACTTATGGCAGCAAATATAAAAAATGGTAAAAAATTTTATCTGCCATATATACTTTCTGGTGTTCTTGTAGTTACATTATTTTATAATATACAGGCAATATATTATAATGAGGGGCTTTCCAATATGTCAGGCGGCAGGGATGTAGAAATAATTATGTCCGTTGGTTCAAAAGTTATAGGTATATTTAGTTTTATTTTTATATTCTATACTAATAGTTTTATAATGAAAAGAAGAAAAAAGGATATTGGTATTTACAATATTCTAGGCATGGAAAAACGTCATATTGCAAAGGAACTTTTTGTTGAAACAATGGCAATTGCCATAACTATAATTGTATGCGGGCTTGCCACAGGAATTGTATTTGATAAATTTTTAATGATGTTTTTATATAAATTATTAGGTTTTGAAACAAGTATAAAATTTATTATTTCAGGCAAGGCAGTATGTAATTCATTAATCCTTTTTATAATATTGTATTTTATTGTAATGATTTATAATATTATGCAGGTGAAAATGTCAAATCCTATAGAACTTCTAAGGGGAAGCAATGTAGGTGAAAAAGAGCCAAAGACAAAAGTATTTATGGCAATTACAGGCTTTCTGTGCATTGGAGCAGGTTACTATATTGCGGTTACAACCGAAAACCCTATAGCAGCAATTTCACTTTTCTTTATTGCTGTGTTGCTTGTAATAATTGGAACATATTGTCTTTTTACAGCTGGAAGCATAGCACTCCTTAAAATGCTTAGGAATAATAAAAATTATTATTATAAAAAGAAACATTTTACTGCAGTATCAGGCATGATTTACAGGATGAAACAAAATGCCGCCGGTCTTGCAAATATATGTATTCTTTCAACAATGGTGCTTGTAATGTTTTCAACAACTGTAAGCATGTATATCGGTGAAGAAGATATATTAAATACACGTTTTAAAGCAGAATTAAATATTAATGGCAAGTCTGGCCAGCCGGCAGATAGTACAAATATTGTTAAAATGGCGGAAGATGAAATAAAGAAACAAGGAAGAAAAATTTTAAAAGAATATGAATATACACACATATATATTGGCGGAATAATGAATGGCAATGAGCTTGATACAGAAGGAGAGGAAGGAATAAAGTATAATTTTTCAGATATTACATTTATAAATCTGCTTACAAAGGATGATTTTAAAAAAATATCAGATATAGATGCCGGGGATATCCAGGATGGTGAGCTTAAATTATTTGGAACTTCCAAGTATAATGAAAAAGAAATAAAGTTCCTTGGACTTGAGTATAAAGTAAAAGAGAGCATTGCAGATAATAAGTTTTCAAAATTGGAAAGTAATGCCGCTAAATGCTACTTTGCGGTTACTGATGGTTATGCCGGGCTTGAAAAGGTGGCAGATAAGCTAAGGGAAGAAAATATTGATGATATCTATAACTATGGGCTGCATATAGATATTGATGGCACAGCAGACCAGAAAAAACAGTGTGCCAAAGCATTAAGTAAACTTCTGGGCAACAATGATAAAACGGGTTTTGTAAATGTCTACGTTGAGTCAAGAGAAGAAAATAAGTCATCATTTTATATTCTTTATGGTGGTTTGTTCTTTCTTGGAATATTCCTTGGGACAATGTTCCTTATGATTACAGTCCTTATAATATTTTATAAGCAGATATCGGAAGGATATGAAGACAGGGAGAGGTTTATTATAATGGAAAAAGTGGGCATGAGTAAAAAAGACGTAAAATCAAGCATACGTTCACAGATAAGAATTGTGTTCCTGCTCCCTATTGCGGTAGCCACAATCCATGTTGCAGCAGCGTTCCCTATGACGAGACGGCTGCTGGCAATGCTAAATATGTCAAATTATAAACTTTATATGATATGTGTATTAGCAACAGTAATTGTATTTGCAATAATTTATATAATAGTATTCCTGCTTACATCGAGGACATATTATAAAATTGTAGGGGAAGAAAACAGGTAAACAGTCCCGGTTTAAATATCTTCTTCTTTTATTTCCCAGTGTATTAAAAAAGCAAGGGCAGCACGCAGTAATATAATTCCTGCAACAGTCGCTATTTCTTCCCACTGCCTTACAACAACTGTACGCAGTATCTCACTGCCCATCTTAAACTCCAGGGCAACAGCAAGGCCTTTTGCAAGTACACGTTTTGTTTCAGGGGAGTGGTTTATATAGTTGTAAAACCCTCTTACACTTGCAGCAGCAATAATTGCTACTCCCATAAATTCAAGTATAAGTATTATAAATTCAGTCAATGCATGAAGTATGCTTTCAAGCTGGCTTAATAATTCCATAGTGTTCTCCAATCTTATATAATTGTGATATAATATATATTATATCACAATTATATAATTATACTTTAGATAAAGTCAAATAATATCTGCAATCCGCTTCTCTGCCTGCCAAATGGCAAATATAGATGGGAATAATTACCATTCACGTCTGCTGGTGGCGTCTTCTACAGTTATATCAATATCAAACCATTTAATGATATATTCTATTGTTTCACAAATGCTTTCCCTTGCACCAGTTTCAAGTTCACTATCATTTTCTTCAAATTCTTCTTGCAGTTTATTTATAGCTTCTGTCATTTTATCAAATTTATTTTGTATTTTCTCCAAATTTCTTTCACCAGTTTCAAGAAAACTAATAATATCCTGTATAAGCGACTTTACTTTATCTATTAAAAAATCAGGGAAGTACCCATCCTGGTACATTTCATTAAGCAGTTTGTACTCTGTATCAAATTTTTTCATAGCATTTTCCTTTCTAGTTATTTTAATCAAATTTTATATTCCCTATATCTGTTTCTATGCTTATATTATAAGTGTCTGATGAACCTGAGGCTGCCTGGTAGAAAGACCTTTTATGTTTTTCGCCATTAACCTTTATAGAACCGAGGTCGGTTGACAGGTCAACTGTATAATTGGTGATATTAATTTTGTTATTGTATAGTTCAACATTTCCAACATCATTGTAAATGTCAATGTCTTTAAATCCGCATTTTGTAATATCAATATCACCAGTATCAGTTTCAATATTAGTTTTTCCGAGTTCTGATGAACTGATTTCAATATTTCCAACATCGCTGTTTATTTCTGAATATTCAAATGTACAAGATTTTATTCCTATATTTCCTACATCAGTCTCTGCATTAAAATCTTTGCATTCTGTATTGTTAATATTAAGACTGCCAACATCTGTTGTAATATCTGCACTGTCCAGGACGGTTCCAGAGGGGATTGTAATTGTCATGTCACATTTATAATTAAAATGGTTTCTTAACCATCCTCTGGCTGACGGCTGTTTAATGTCCAATGTATTGCCAGATACTTCAAATTGTGGCTCTCTGTTTTCAAGGCAATTGTATTCAAGGTGGAAGATGTCCCCTTTCTTAATATTAATATTCATTGAATCTGTATCAATTTTAATTTTGTTAAATTCATTTATATTTTCTGAATATGTTACCCGGTTGCGTCGGCTAAGGCTGCTATCAGCATCGCCAGTGATAAAATTGAAAACATTGTCTAAACCAAATCCAATCCATCCTGATATATGGTAAATAGAACCTATAATTATACAAAAAACAGTAACTAATGATAAAACTGTAAGATATATAGTCTTTTTCATAGTAATCCTCCCTTAATACTTTCAACGTTTTTTAAATGCACTGTTTAAAACACCACTGATTATTCCTGCTATTGGCCATATAATCCATGTATAATGCCAGTTGAATGTTAAAAAACTCCATATAAGGTACAGGCATGTGACAGTCTGCCAGTATATGGACATGATTGTTGCTGCTGCTGGTGATATATATTTAGTTTCAGGGTGCTGTGAAGGAACATAGTTACCGCTTACAGTAGATGCATTGTTTAACTTTAAAATGTTTGTGTACGAATTGTTTATGTTATATGATAATACAATCATAAATACGCCAATGGCAACGAATAAAAACAATAATACACCTGCCATATCGTCTGTATCAAAGCCAAAGAAAGATATGTCTAATTCATCGATTATAGCAGCAGGCACAAAGCTTATTACACAAAGCACAATTCCAACAGTCATAAGCAGTGCATATGTTGAAGTGTAATGTTCTTTCTGGTCATGTACATAGTTAGTGGTTGCGAAATCAATAGTGCATAGTTCCTGTTTTAAAAAGTCCCAGCGGTGTATTGTTATAGAAGAATGTACAAATAAAATTACTGCTGTTGCAACAAATGCCATAAGGAAAAGCACTCCTATTAAATCGGAGTAGTTTACTGCTTCACTTAAAATTGCACCTACAGGGCTGATTATGCAAAAAAATATACCTAAGGAAATTTTATATGCATAATTTGAGCTTTCGTGAAGGTATCTTTTCACTTCCTCAATTGTGACCTGGCGTCTGTTAATATCTTGTGTTCCAGTTACTACATTGCGTATGCCAAGGTCTTCTGATATTTCATCAAGATTGCCAAATTCTGCAATTACAGTCCCTACAGCTTCGTTGTCACTTTTGCCATCCGCCACCAGCTCGTTATATTTATCTTCCATCATTTGCCACAATTCATTTTTAGCACGTAAAACTTCTGGTGTGTTTGGAAGGTTGGCAAACATTGTTTCAAGATAATTCCTGATTGCTTCCATAATTGTCCTCCTTTAAAATAAAATTTTCAATTACTTCTTTAGTTAGGTTCCATTCAGAACATTTGTCATTATAATACTGGCGTCCTGCTTCTGTAATACGGTAGTAAGTCCTCCGTTTTCCGCTGCCCTCCTTATCAGAAGAAAAGGATTCAATATATCCATTTTTTTCCATACGGGTAAATGCTGAATATAAAGTTGTTTCCTTAATAATATATTTCTCTTCTGTTAAGGTTTTTATCTGTTTGGATATTTCATATCCATAAGACGGGTGCTGGAGAAGAAGGAATAGTATTATAGTGTCATTATAGCCACGTATTACATCACTGCTTATACTATTCATTAATATGGCCCTCCTTTCCTACGGCTGTCATAATAACGTCTGTCGTTGCTATGTTTGTCATTGCTACGTCTGTCGTACTATGTCTGATAAAGTAAAGATAGCATATATTTTTAGATGTGTCAAGTAGAAAAATAAAGGTTTTTTCTAGTGTTTTTTCAAGGACTATATTTAAAAACAGTTTTTTATATGATATATTATAATTAGTCGTTATTTATTGGAACCGCTGCGTGCGGTATGGAGGATTTGTATGGAACATGTAATTTTAGTTGTTGATGATGATAAAAATAATCTTATGCTGGCGCAGAAAATATTTGGCAAAAAATACAGGATTGCGGCTGCTACTTCTGGAATGGCAGCATTTAAGTATCTGGAGAAGAATATACCTGACCTTGTGCTTCTGGACATAAATATGCCGGAAATGGATGGATTTGAGGTTATGGAACGCCTCCAGGGCGATGAGGTTTACAGGCAGATACCCGTTATTTTCCTGACAGCAGATGATGATAGTGATACAGAAACCCGTTGTTTCAGGGCTGGTGCGCATGATTTTGTAAGAAAACCTTTTGTAGCCGATGTTGCGCTAAGCCGTATAAACAGAATATTAGAGCTTGAGGATTACCATAAAAGGCTGGAAGTAATGGTTGCAGAGCAGGCAGAAGAAATAGAGCGCAATTCGCAGAAAATAAGCAGTATGCAGGAACAGGTTATTATAGGTATGGCAAACCTGATTGAACTGCGTGATGACAGTACAGGAATGCATGTTAAGAACACTAAGAAATATGTTGGGATGATTGCTGCAAAGATGCAGGAGGACGGGCTTTATACAGATATACTGTCAGACAGTTATGTTAAGAATATGTGTAAAGCAGCACCACTCCACGATATTGGCAAGATAAGGATTTCGGACCTTATTCTTCAGAAACCTGGAAAGCTTACAGAAGAAGAATTTAATGAGATGAAGAAACATACAGTTTATGGAAGTGATATTATACATGAAATTATGGGTGGGCTTGAAGATGATAAATACATAAAAATAGCAGCGGATATAGCACGTTACCATCATGAGAGATGGGATGGTACAGGATATCCGGAAAGACTTGCTGGTACAGATATACCACTGTGTGCAAGGATAATGGCATTTGCTGATGTGTTTGATGCGCTTTATGCAGAACGCTGTTATAAGAAGCCAGTACGGCCTGTTTCAAAGGTTCTTGGAATAATAGAAGAGGGCAGGGGCACTCAGTTTGACCCTGGTATTACAGATGTATTTCTAAGTCTTGAAGGGGATTTAAAGAGGGAAACCGGGGAAGAACAGGGGGAATAGGATTGCAGGAAGATTTTAATAAATATGATGAACGTGCGATAGAAAGAAAAGTATTAACGATATATATGGTATTTGTCATATTGATGTTTATAACACTTGTATCAGTTTATGGCAATTCCAGCTTTATAATATGGACATTCCCGGAAGTAGTTACATGCTGGGTCGTTTATTTTATTGGAATAAAGGACAGGAAAGCAAGGGCGTATATATACACAAGTATGGCACTTGTTTCATTTTTTGGATATGGCATTGCTGCTTCGTCTCTTTTTTCACTGCTTCCGTCTTTAGGGGCACTGCTTGTACTTACAGGGCTGTTTAATATACCAGGGCTTATTGGCATGGTATCTGCGCTGGCGCTGGTACTTGCAGCGTACCATGCTTTTGTTGTGCACTCATTTGCCATTACAGGCAAGGAGGCACTGGCAGGCAGCCTGCAGCAGCTTGTGCCAGTGTTTATAATGGTTTATCTTGTGTGGTTTCTTATAAAGAAAGACTCTGCAATGAACAAAATGCTGCTGGAAACCATAGAAACATTGCGCCAGGCTGAACATAGCAAAGATGAGTTTATGGCAAATGTATCACATGAGATAAGGACGCCACTTAATACTATATGTGGCATGAGTGAGCTTTCACTGCGTGAGGAGCTGCCGCCGGGCATAAGGGAAAATTTGTTTGATATACAAGTTGCAGGCAGAAATCTGCAGACAATAGTTAGTGATGTACTAGATTTTTCGGAACTTGAAACAGGCAAACTTGCAATTGTGGAGGAGAGTTATAATTTTACATCCATACTGAATGATGTGCTTAATGCTGCGATTGCACAAAATGAAGAAAAGAAACTTGAGATTGTTGTAAATTATGATGTAAACCTTCCATGCGGCCTTATTGGCGACAGTGAAAAAATCAGGCGTATTTTTTCGAGCCTTGTGGATAATGCAATTAAGTTTACAGAAAAAGGGTGTGTTACTATTTCTGTATCTGGGAGAAGGGAAGATTATGGCGTTAACCTATGTGTAAACGTTAAAGATACAGGAATTGGGATGTCCCAGGAAGATATGGAGAAGATTTTTACTAATTTCAGCCAGGTGGATACAAAGAAAAACAGACAGCAGACAGGAATAGGGCTTGGAATTGCAATAACACATAAAATAACGGGCATGATGAAGGGCTTTTTAAATGTAAAGAGCATAGAAGGGGCAGGGAGTGAATTCCAGTTTGTAATACCCCAGAAGATTGATGATGAAAAGCCTGTAATTGAGTTAAAGGATGGTTCGGATATAAAGGCAGCGTGTTATATTAACCAGGAGAAATATGGTATGGCAGAGATAAGGGACAGCTATATGGACTGCATTAAAAATATTGCAAAGCAGCTTGAACTTGACTTTACAATATGCCAGAACCTTCCAGAGTTAAAAAGGCGCATTGGAAGAAGGCATTTTACACATTTATTTATTACAGCTGATGAATACAGGGAAGACCAGACATTTTTTGAAGAATCTGCCAGTGAGATAAATGTTATTATTTTTATTAACAGAGAAGAAGACATTGGGATTAGCGGTGCATTCCTGCGTATTTATAAGCCTTTCTATGTACTGTCTGTTGTAACAGCTTTAAATGGCGGCAAGATGGTGCAGAGGATTGATGGCAGCCATTATCTGGCACATAAATTTACCGCACCAGATGCAAGTGTGCTTGTTGTTGATGACAATATTATGAACCTTAAAGTTATGGAAGGGCTGCTGCGCCCTTATAAAGTGAAATTTTATACAGCAGGAAGCGGGAGTGAGGCGCTTGTAATGCTTGACAGGATGTATTTTGACATTGTTTTTATGGACCATATGATGCCTGGCATGGATGGTGTTGAGACACTACACCATATACGTAGTAAGAATGGGAAATTTTTCCAGAAAGTGCCAGTTGTTGCGCTTACTGCCAATGCAATAGGCGGGGCACGTGAAATGTTTCTCTCGGAAGGCTTTCAGGATTTTGTGGCAAAACCTGTAGAAGTGTCAACACTGGAGCGTGTGCTTAAGAAATTTATACCAGAAGAAAGGATTATTATTAAAACTGCTGAAGAAACAGAGGAGGCAATACATAGAAACAGTGCAGGAAAAAGTGGAGATGCTGCTGTAAGCAGCAATAATGGAAATGCCAGGCAGCAGGGGCTTATAGATATACAGACAGGCATTAATTATTCAGGAGGGGTTTATGAAGATTATATTGATGTTATAAGGCTTTATTATAAGTCAGGTTTAGAGAAAAGGCGGCAGATGCAGGAACTTTTTGAAGCTGGTGAGTGGAATGATTATACAATTATGGTTCATGCGCTGAAAAGTACATCGCTTGGCATTGGTGCAAGGGAATTATCAGAAATGGCAAAAGAACAGGAAAAGGCAGGCAAGGAAAATAATACAGAATACCTGCTTGCAAACCATAACCAGCTTATGGATGCCTATGGCATGGTGCTTAGTGAAATAGCTTCTAATAAGGAGTTTATTCCAGAAGAAAATGACAGCAAAGGGGACAGGCTGGGCGTGATAGACAAGGATTTATTAATGGAAAGGCTTGCAGGGCTTGCGGAAGCACTTGATACATTTGAGGAGGATGCGGTAATGCCAGTTATTAATGAACTTTCCCTGTATTCATATAACGGGCAGAACCTTAAGGACAGGCTGGAAGAGGTTATGGAGCTTGTGCAGTCATTTGATTTCTGTGGCGCTGCTGACGCTTTAGAAAAACTAAGAAAGGAGTGGGAGGATGCTTAAAAGGGTAGTCAGGAAATTGAAAGGTTATCTCTATAACAGCAATTATGAACTGGACAGACGGCTGTTTTATCTTATAACAGGGCTGGGGACATTTGCCAGTATAATTGGGACTTTTATTGCATTTATTACACATGCAAAAGTTTCCAGCATTATAGCTATATGCCTGTTTCCTGTCGTATTTGCAATGTTTGGGGCAGTTGCCAGGAAGACAGGGAATATTAATTTTTGTGCAGTGGCAAGTTCACTCCTGGTTAATCTTTTTATATTTCCAATGCTGTTTTTAACAAGCAGCGGCGTTGATGGTGGGCTGAGTGGTTTGTTTATACTTGGGCTTTTATATGTTTTCCTTATGTTAAAGGGAGCTGCTTTTATTATTATTTTGTTGTTATCTATTGCAAGCTTTACCGCATGTTACATATTTAATTATTACAATAAAGTATATATTGAAGGGATTAATGCCATCAAAGATATATATATACATACATTTGCATGTTTTATGCTTGTTTCACTGGCTCTTGGCACTCTTGTAAAGTTCCAGAGGTGGATTTATAACAGGGAACAGGAAGCAAGCCGCCGGCAGCAGATTGAACTTGAGGAAGCAAACAGGACTAAAAGCCGCTTCCTTGCCAATATGAGCCATGAAATAAGGACGCCTATTAATACTATTATAGGGCTTAATGAAATGAACCTGCGTGATAATATTAATGATGAGGTTGCAGAAAACTGTGTTAATATACAGCGTGCAAGTAAAATGCTTTTATCACTTATTAATGATATCCTTGATTTATCAAAAATTGAGTCTGGGAAAATGGAAATTGTGGACAGGCAGTATGAAACGGGTGCGCTGCTTAGTGAACTTGTAAATATTAACTGGGTGCGTGCATATGACAAGAAACTTGAATTTAAACTTGATATTGCACCTGATATACCATCCATGTTATATGGTGATGATATAAGGATAAAGCAGATACTCACAAATATGCTTACTAATGCTATAAAGTATACGCATAAAGGTTCTGTTACATTACAGGCAAAATGCCAGCAGATTGATACAGGGCATGTAAACCTGGTAATATCAGTTTCAGATACAGGAATTGGAATACGCAAAGAGGATATAAAATATTTATTTATGTCTTTTAAACGTGTAGATGAAAAGAAAAATGGAGCTATTGAAGGCACAGGTCTCGGGCTTGCGATTTCACACCAGCTTGCGGAGCTTATGGGTGGTGAAATACAGGTGGACAGCGTGTACCAGCGTGGCACTACATTTACACTTGTACTTGGACAGGAAATAGTTAATAAATCACCTATGGGGCCTATTAAAGATATTATGAAGGGCAGTGTCCATGACAGGAAGGAATATAAACAGAGTTTTGAAGCGCCAGAGGCAAGGGTGCTGGTTGTAGATGACAATGAAATGAACCTTATGGTTGCAGTAAAACTTCTGCGTGCTACAAAGGTACAGGTGGAAACGGCATCAGACGGGCAGGAATGCCTTGATATGACAAGAAAGAAATATTACCATGCTATTTTTATGGACCATATGATGCCGAAACTTGATGGTATTGAAACCCTTAAGAAACTGCGTCTCCAGGAAAACGGGCTGTGTAAGGAAACGCCAGTTATTGCAATGACTGCTAATGCATTTACAGATGCAGAAGCATTTTATAATGCAAATGGTTTTGAAGGATATCTGGTTAAACCAGTAAATGGTGCACTGTTTGAGGCAATGCTTTTAAAGTTCCTGCCAAGGGAAATTGTAGAAATTTCATCTACGGCTAAGGACGGGGAAGACGGTGGTCCAGACCTGCAGATGGTTTATGTCCACAATAAAAAGGCCGTATGCATAACAACAGAAAGTGTAAGCGATATACCAGAAGATTTTATGGTGCGTCTTGGGATTTTATGTATTTATTATTATGTACAGACAGAAGAAGGGCGGTTTAATGATGTATGTGAAATTTCTGCAAGTAATCTTATAGAATACATTAACAAGGAAAATAAAATGGTATATTCAATGCCACCCTCTGTGGAAGAGTATGAAACATTTTTTGCAGATGCGCTTGGCGGGGCACAGCAGGTTATACATATAAGCATGGCGAAAAATGCAGGCAATGGCTACAATAATGCTGTACAGGCTGCAAATGGTTTTGATAATGTACATGTAATTAATTCATCACATCTTTCAAGCGGAATGGGCATGCTTACAATGTATGCTGCATCAATGGTACAAGAAGGCAGGTCTTTCCAGGAAATAATTGATAAAATAAACCATATTAAAGGCAGCATTTCTACCAGCTTTATAGTTGCGGATACAGGGAATTTATATAAAGCAGGAAGGATGAATAAAAAGGTTAAGGATATATGTGATTTATTTATGCTCCACCCTGTACTGGTAATGAAGAGAAGCCAGATTGTGTGCAGTACTGTATATCCTGGTACACAGGAACATGCATATTTAAAATATATACGTAAACAGTTAAAGGGCAGAAGAAATATTGATAAAAGGGTGTTATTTTTTACATATGCAGGTTTTAGCTATAAAATGAAACAGAAAGTGCTAAATGAAATCAATAAGTACCAGAAGTTTGATAAAATAATAGAGCAGCAGGCGTCAGCTGCTATCAGCAGCAATTGTGGCCCTGGTGCATTTGGGCTTTTATTTATGAAAAAAGAAAGGGGAAGATACCTGTAAAAATGGAAAATCCCCAAGGAGGGCAGCCCTGGGGATTTTCGGATGAATTAACTTATTTTGACGTTGCAAGTTAATTTTAAGATTATTTAGATGAAATGTCAATAGAAAAATCTAAATAAAAATGTGGCATAAATATGGCATTAGTATAATTAGTTTTAACTTACTGTGCCATTTAATTTTTTAAGCGTTTCCTTAATATCCTCATACTTTAATGCATTGCTGCTAAATGATAATATTGAGTGTATTGGTGTTTCTTCAAATGCTGTTTTCATTATGCAAAGTGCCTTTTCATTATCAGCTTCATTTCCATTTTTAATCATAAGAAGCATTTCATCAAGTGGTTTTGTGCTGTCTGCAAAAAGTTCTACATCTTTACAGGTAGTAGTGTCACATGCGTGGAATGGGATTTTTTTAGATGCTGTGATTTTAACTTCTCTAGAAAGCTTTATGTCACGTGAGGATGCGCCAATAAGTATTCCGTATGTTCCACTTTCAGCAAACCAGTCTTTTAATGTTTCATTAAAATATGCAAAAGAGCGGAAATCCAGTTCCATACAGGCAGTTTTTGTTTCTCCTGGCTCTAAAAATACTTTAGCAAAGTTTTTTAGTTCTTTTTCAGGCCTGTTCTCAAGTCCAATGAAATTTTTTACATATAACTGTACAATTTCAGCACCTGCCCTGTTGCCTGTATTTGTAATGTCAACATACACTTTTACCTGGTCTGTGTCTTGTATTTTGGGTATAGTGCCAGGACAGTTATTTGCAACAACACCGCCAGTTTCTATACGGAGATTGCTGTACCTGAAAGTTGTATAGCTTAACCCATACCCAAATGGGAACAGCACATCCATATGCTTCTTATCATAATACCTATAGCCAATAAATACTCCTTCGCTGTAACGCACCTTGTCACGGCTTCCAGGGAAGTTAAGGTATGAAGGGTTGTCTTCAAGGCGTAATGGGAAAGTTTCAGCAAGCTTTCCAGAAGGGTTTGCCCTGCCAAATAATAAATCAACTGCGGCTGCACCGCTTGCCTGCCCTGCCAGGTACATTTCAAGGACTGCCCCTGCCTTGTCCAGCCAGGGCATGGCAACAGGTGAGCCATTGTGTAATACAATAACAATATTTTTTTGTACTTTATATATTTCTTCAATAAGGTGGTTCTGGCATTCTGGCATATTAAGGTGCGTGCGGTCAAAACCTTCACTTTCAAATGATTCAGGAAGTCCTGCAAATATTACTGCAACATCTGCTGCTGCAGCATTTTGTAATGCTTCTTCTAAAAGCACTGTACCGGTTTCGTCTTTATCTGTGGCATAGCCTTGAGAATAAGTATATTTTGCATTAACTGCATTACCCAATGCTTGAAGGGCACTTTCTGTTTTAAAGCAGTTAATATGGCTTGAGCCACCGCCCTGTATTCTTGGTATATCTGCGAACTGTCCTATAATGGCAATGTTTTCGTTGCCTGATAAAGGCAGCACGCCATTGTTTTTAAGAAGTACAGCTGAATTTATGGCTGTCTTCTTAACAAGGGAATGGTGTTCTTCTTTATTATATGATGCATGTCTTTTATTAGTTATGGATTTATCAACTAATTCCAGAACCCTTTTTACAGCTTTATCAAGCACTTCTGCCGGAAGTGAACCATCTTTTACGGCGGCAGTAATTAATTTGTCTGTTTCACCATGGCTTGAAGGCATTTCAAGGTCAAGCCCTGCCTTAAGCGCTTCTATACGGTTATTCATAGCGCCCCAGTCTGTCATTACAAGACCTTCAAATCCCCATTCATCACGCAGGACTTTATTAAGAAGCCAGTCATTTTCACATGAATAAGTGCCATTAATTTTATTGTAACTGCACATAATAGTCCAAGGCTGTGCTTTTTTAACAGTTTTTTCAAATGCTGCCAGATATATTTCCCTTAAAGTCCTTTCGTCCACTTCTGAACTTATGCTCATCCTGCGCCATTCCTGGCTGTTGGCAGCGAAGTGTTTCAGGCTTGTGCCTGCCCCCTGGCTCTGTACACCATTAACAAATGCTGCTCCAAGTTCACCTGCAAGACAAGGGTCTTCTGAATAGTATTCAAAGTTACGTCCGCAGAGAGGGGAGCGTTTCATATTGATGCCAGGGCCTAAAAGTACATTTACATTTTCTGCCTGGCATTCTTCGCCAAGGGCAGAACCAACATTGTAAATAAGTTCCCTGTCAAATGAACATGCCATAGCAGAAGCCGTAGGGAAACATACAGCCTTTATGCTCTCACCAGTACCAAGGTGGTCTGCAGTTTTATCTTGTTTACGCAGGCCATGTGGGCCATCTGATAACATGGCAGCAGGAAGCCCAAGCCTTTCAATTGCTTCAGTGTGCCAGAAATCTGCCCCTGAACACAGAGATGCTTTTTCTTCAATGGTCATCTGGTTTAAAAGTTCCTCAATATTTAAAGTTCCCATATTTAAAATTCCTTTCGTTGGTGTAAAAACGGACGGTTTCTGTACCAGGGCCAGAATGCATTTGCCCAAAAGATTTATTTAAAAGCTTGACAGAAAAATATTTTAATGATAATATGAAAAATGCACTATTGTGGCTGACTATACAATAAAATAAATCTGGATTATTATAACATAATTTATTTTACTTGAAAAGCCTTTTTGTAAATATGCCAGATATAAGATAGTTCCTGGGGTACTTATGTACAGGCAGCAGGACTTATCTTATATCTGTGCAGCCCCTGGCATGTTTTTTGCGTGGCTTTGCGTGGGCACAGGCAATATATGGCTGCATGGCAGCTTTATGCCACAAAATCCTCTAAAAATTAAGGAGTGGAACATCGTATGGAGAAGAACAGAATACGTCCGGTAAAAGTAGGTAATGGTTTAAGGATGAGCTATGCCCATCAGAGTGAAGTTCTTGATATGCCCAATCTCATTGAGGTGCAGACTAATTCTTACCAGTGGTTTCTGGATGAGGGATTAAAGGAGGTTTTCAGGGATATTTCCCCTATCTCTGACTTTGGTGGCCATCTTAGTCTCGAGTTTGTGGATTTTGAGCTTTGCAGGGATGAGATTAAGTATGATATCGACCAGTGCAAGGAAAGGGATGCAACATATGCTGCGCCTTTGAAAGTTAAAGTCAGGCTGCATAATAAAGAAACAGAAGAAATCAAAGAGCATGAGATATTTATGGGAGATTTGCCTTTGATGACTGAAACAGGCACATTTGTAATTAATGGGGCTGAACGTGTTATTGTCAGCCAGTTAGTACGTTCACCGGGCATTTATTTTGCGGTAAGCCATGATAAGATTGGCAAGGAACTGTATTCCGCTACAGTAATACCTAACCGTGGTGCATGGCTTGAATATGAAACCGACTCCAACGATGTGTTTTATGTCCGCGTAGACAGGAACAGGAAAGTGCCTATTACTGTATTTTTAAGGTCGCTCGGACTTGGCACTAATGAGCAGATTAAGGAAGTATTTGGTGAAGAACCAAAGATTTTGGCAAGTATAGATAAAGATACAACAGAAAATTACCAGGACGGCCTTCTTGAGTTATATAAGAAACTGCGTCCAGGTGAGCCTTTGTCAGTTGACAGTGCAGAAAACCTTCTTAATGGCATGTTCTTTGACCCTAAAAGATATGACCTTGCCAAAACCGGAAGGTATAAGTTCAATAAGAAACTTCATTTAAAGAACCGCATTGCAGGCTGTAAGCTTGCAGAGGATGTTGTAAACCCGCTTACTGGTGAAGTTTATGAGCAGGGGACAGTGGTTACAGAGGACATTGCAACAGAGATGCAGAATGCTGCTGTGCCTTATGTAATGATAGATTCAGAAGAAAGGGTTGTAAAAGTCCTTTCCAACCTTATGGTTGATTTAAAAGCGTACCTGCCAGATGCAGAACTGGAAAGCATGGACATAACAGAGGCAGTTTATTACCCTTTGTTAAAGCAAATTCTTGATGAAAACGAAGATTTAGAAGAAATAAAAGAACTTATACAGTTTAATATTTCAGAACTTGTGCCAAAGCATATAACTAAAGAGGATATATTTGCCTCAATTAATTATAATATGCATATAGAGTATAACATTGGCAATGATGATGATATAGACCACCTTGGCAACCGCCGTATACGTGCTGTAGGCGAACTTTTGCAGAACCAGTACCGCATAGGGCTTTCAAGGATGGAAAGGGTTGTGCGTGAAAGGATGTCCACACAGGATATCACTACAATTACAGCACAGTCGCTTATTAATATTAAGCCTGTAACGGCTGCTGTAAAGGAATTTTTTGGAAGTTCCCAGTTGTCACAGTTTATGGACCAGAATAACCCTCTTAGTGAGCTTACACATAAGAGACGTCTGTCTGCACTTGGGCCTGGAGGTCTTTCAAGGGACAGGGCAGGTTTTGAGGTAAGGGACGTGCACTATACACATTATGGGCGCATGTGTCCTGTAGAAACACCTGAAGGTCCTAACATCGGGCTTATTAACTCGCTTGCGTCATATGCACGTATTAATGAATATGGCTTTATAGAAGCTCCATACCGCAAGCTTGATAAAACTGACCCGGCAAATCCTGTTGTAACTAATGAAGTTGTATATCTTTCAGCGGATGAAGAAGATAAGTATGTAGTTGCACAGGCAAATGAAGAACTTGATGCAGAAGGGCATTTTGTAAGGAATAACGTATCTGGACGTTTCCGTGAAGAAACATCCGAGTTCCAAAAGTCTAAAATAGACTTAATGGATGTATCTCCTAAAATGGTATTTTCAGTTGCTACAGCTATGATACCATTCCTTGAAAATGATGATGCTAACCGTGCGCTTATGGGGTCTAACATGCAGCGGCAGGCAGTTCCGCTGCTTGTAACAGAAGCGCCGGCAGTTGGCACAGGCATGGAGATGAAGGCGGCAGTTGACTCTGGAAACTGTGTGATTGCAGATGGTGATGGTATTGTTGAGCGTTCAGCCTCTAATGAGATTGTAGTAAAGACACCATCTGGCGGACGCCGCAGGTATAAGCTTGACAAGTTCCAGAGAAGTAACCAGGGAACAAGTATGAACCAGAAGCCAATAGTAGACAAAGGCGATAAAGTCAGGGCAGGACAGGTTATTGCAGACGGTCCGTCAACATGTGGGGGCGAGATTGCGCTTGGAAAGAACCCTCTTATAGGTTTTATGACATGGGAAGGGTATAATTACGAGGACGCTGTACTTCTTAGCGAAAGGCTTGTTCAGGAGGATGTATATACATCTGTCCATATTACTGAATATGAGGCAGAAGCAAGGGATACAAAACTTGGTGCAGAAGAAATAACACGTGATGTACCTGGTGTTGGTGATGATGCTCTTAAGGACCTTGATGAAAGGGGTATTATACGTATTGGTGCCGAAGTACGTGCTGGTGATATCCTTGTTGGCAAGGTAACACCAAAAGGGGAAACAGAGCTTACAGCGGAAGAAAGGCTTCTGCGTGCCATTTTTGGTGAAAAAGCACGTGAAGTAAGGGATACTTCGTTAAAAGTGCCACATGGTGAATTTGGCATAATTGTTGATGCTAAAGTATTTACAAGGGAAAATGGTGATGAACTTCCACCTGGGGTTAATGAAACAGTACGTATTTATATAGCACAGAAGCGTAAAATCCAGGTTGGTGACAAGATGGCTGGACGCCATGGTAATAAGGGTGTAGTTTCAAGGGTACTTCCTGTTGAAGATATGCCATTCCTGCCAAATGGCCGTCCGCTTGATATCGTGCTTAACCCTCTTGGCGTGCCTTCACGTATGAATATCGGACAGGTGCTTGAAATACATTTAAGCCTTGCTGCAAAAGTGCTTGGTTTTAATGTAGCTACCCCTGTATTTGATGGCGCTAACGAAAATGATATTATGGATACACTTGAAGTTGCCAATGATTATGTAAATACACCTTTAAACCAGGATGAACTTAAGCAGGCACTTGAAAAGGCTGAAGAAGAGCAGAACGAAGAAGAAATAAAGAGATTAAAGGATATTATTCCTTTTGAAGATAAATATTCAGGCATACTTGGACCAGACGTAATGGCTTACCTCATAGAGAATAAGGATTACCGCAAGGAGTGGGAAGGAGTGCCTATTAACCGTGATGGGAAGGTAGAACTGCGTGACGGGCGTACAGGTGAATACTTTGATGGTGCTGTTACTGTAGGCTTTATGCACTACCTTAAACTCCACCACCTTGTTGATGATAAGATACATGCACGTTCTACAGGTCCTTACTCACTTGTAACACAGCAGCCTCTTGGCGGCAAGGCACAGTTTGGAGGGCAGCGTTTCGGGGAAATGGAAGTGTGGGCGCTTGAAGCTTATGGCGCTGCATATACACTCCAGGAAATCCTTACAGTTAAGTCAGATGATGTTATCGGGCGTGTTAAGACATATGAGGCAATTATTAAAGGTGATAATATATCTGAACCAGGAATACCAGAGTCATTCAAAGTGCTTTTAAAGGAATTACAGGCACTTGCACTTGATGTTACTGTCCTTGATGAGGAAGGTAAGGAAGTTAAGCTTGGCGAAGAAATAGAAGAAGATGGCGATGCGGAAATCAAGCCATTAATTGAGGGTGACGACAATTTTGCCTTTGGGGATGGTGAATCATTTGAATCTGCGGGATTTTCAGAAGGTACTGCAGAAGAGCTTGAAGATGCTTCATTTGATGCATTTGAGGAAGATGATGATTTAATTCCAGTTCCAGATTTTGATTAGTTAAACCAGATTGGCTTTGCCAGGAAAATGGAGGATTGCTATGACAGAAACTAATGTAAAGGAAGATAAGCATATAACTTATGATTCTATAAAGATTGGGCTTGCTTCCCCAGAGAAAATAAGGGAGTGGTCACGTGGCGAAGTTAAGAAGCCTGAAACTATCAATTACAGGACTTTAAAGCCTGAAAAAGATGGTCTTTTCTGTGAAAAAATTTTTGGGCCAAGCAAGGACTGGGAATGCCATTGTGGCAAATATAAGAAAATACGTTATAAAGGCGTAGTATGTGACCGCTGTGGCGTTGAGGTTACAAAATCAAGTGTAAGGCGTGAACGTATGGGGCATATAGAGCTTGCTGCCCCTGTATCACATATATGGTATTTTAAAGGTATTCCAAGCCGTATGGGGCTTATACTTGATGTATCACCAAGAAACCTTGAAAAAGTGCTGTATTTTGCATCTTATATTGTGCTTGAAACACAGGATGGCACAGGGCTGCAGCAGAAACAGGTGCTTACAGAAGCGGAGTACCAGGAGGCAAGGAGCAAGTTTGGTGATGCATTCCGTGCCGGTATGGGTGCAGAATCAGTAATGGAACTTTTAATGAGCATTGACCTTGAAGAAGAGTCAGCAGAGCTTAAAGCAGAACTTAAAGGTTCTTCAGGACAGAAAAGGGCAAGGATAATTAAGCGCCTGGAAGTAATAGAAGCTTTCCGTGAGTCAAAAAATAAGCCTGAATGGATGATATTGACAGTTATCCCTGTTATACCGCCAGATTTAAGACCTATGGTACAGCTTGACGGCGGACGTTTTGCAACATCTGATATGAATGATTTATACCGCCGTATAATAAACAGGAATAACAGGTTAAAAAGGCTGCTTGAGTTAGGTGCGCCTGATATTATTGTGCGCAATGAAAAAAGGATGCTGCAGGAAGCAGTAGATGCACTTATTGACAATGGAAGACGTGGAAGACCGGTAACAGGTCCTGGCAACAGGCCGCTTAAATCACTTTCGGATATGCTTAAAGGAAAGCAGGGACGTTTCCGCCAGAACCTTTTAGGAAAGCGTGTAGACTACTCAGGGCGTTCAGTTATCGTTGTAGGCCCTGAGCTTAAAATATACCAGTGCGGGCTGCCTAAAGAAATGGCTATAGAGCTTTTTAAGCCATTTGTTATGAAGGAACTTGTGTCTGATGGGACAGCACACAATATCAAGCAGGCAAAGAAGATGGTTGAGAAACTCCAGCCAGAAGTATGGGATGTATTAGAAGAAGTAATACGTGAGCATCCGGTTATGCTGAACCGTGCCCCTACACTCCACAGGCTTGGCATACAGGCATTTGAGCCTACACTTGTAGAAGGAAAGGCAATTAAACTGCATCCACTTGTATGTACAGCATTTAATGCTGACTTTGACGGCGACCAGATGGCTGTCCATCTGCCACTATCAGTTGAGGCACAGGCAGAATGCCGTTTCCTGCTGCTTTCACCAAACAATCTGTTAAAACCGTCAGATGGCGGCGTGGTTGCTGTTCCTTCACAGGATATGGTACTTGGTATCTACTACCTTACACAGGAACGTCCAGGCGCAAAGGGTGAGGGAAAATCATTTAAAAATGTTAATGAAGCTATTATTGCATACGAAAACGGTGCAATAACGCTTCATGCAAAGATTAAGGTAAGAAGGACTGGCATAAATGCAGAAGGTGTGGAAGAAGAGAGGATTATAGAGTCTACCCTTGGAAGGTTTTTATTTAATGAGATACTTCCACAGGATATGGGTTTTGTAGACCGTAATGACCCTGCTAATTTCTTAAAACTTGAAGTTGACTTCCATGTTGGCAAAAAGCAGCTTAAACAGATACTTGAAAAGTGTATAAATGTATATGGCGCTACTGGCACAGCTGAAACTATGGATAATATTAAGTCACTTGGCTATAAGTATTCCACACGTGCGGCAATGACGGTATCTATTTCAGATATGACAGTGCCAGAGGCTAAAAAGACAATTCTTTCAGATGCAGAAAAAACTGTTGAAAATATATCACGAAAATTCCGCCGTGGGCTTCTTACAGAAGAAGAGCGTTATAAGGCTGTTATTAATACATGGAAAGTTGCGGATGATAATATAACAGATGCACTGCTAAAGGGCCTTGATAAATATAACAACATCTTTATGATGGCTGACTCTGGTGCACGTGGTTCTGATAAGCAGATTAAACAGCTTGCAGGTATGCGTGGCCTTATGGCAGATACATCAGGGCGTACTATAGAGCTCCCTATTAAGTCAAACTTCAGGGAGGGGCTTGACGTACTGGAATACTTTATCTCTGCACATGGTGCGAGGAAGGGTATGTCAGATACAGCCCTGCGTACGGCCGATTCAGGATACCTTACAAGGCGTCTTGTTGATGTATCACAGGAACTTATTATACGTGAAGTAGACTGTTGTGCTGACAGGGACTTTATACCTGGAATGGAGATATCAGGTGTAGTAGATGGCAGGGAAATGATTGAATCACTTGAAGAGCGTATTACAGGACGTTTTTCATGTGAGAATATATATGATGATGCAGGTGGACTTATTGTAAAGGCAAATCATATGATTACACCAGCACGTGCAGCACGTATTGTTGCTAAAAAAGAAGTAGCAGATAATATTGACACTGCAAGGATTAAGATACGTACAATACTGACGTGTAAATCACATATTGGCGTATGTGCAAAATGTTATGGTGCAAACCTGGCTTCAGGTGACCCTGTACAGGTAGGTGAGGCTGTCGGGATTATTGCAGCACAGTCAATAGGTGAGCCTGGTACACAGCTTACAATGCGTACTTTCCACAGCGGTGGTGTTGCGGGTGATGATATTACACAGGGTCTTCCGCGTGTAGAAGAACTTTTTGAGGCACGTAAGCCAAAGGGTCTTGCTATTATTGCAGAGTTTGGTGGTGTTGTTGCAATACGTGACACTAAAAAGAAACGTGAAGTAATTGTTACTAATCCTGAAAGTAACGAGCAGAAAGCATATCTTATACCTTATGGCTCACGTATTAAAGTTAAGGATGCCCAGGTTATTGAAGCAGGTGACGAACTTACAGAAGGTAGTGTAAATCCTCATGATATCCTTGCAATTAAGGGTGTACGTGCAGTACAGGACTATATGATACGTGAAGTACAGCGTGTATACCGTTTACAGGGTGTTGAAATTAACGATAAGCATATTGAAGTAATAGTGCGCCAGATGCTTAAGAAAATACGTATTGAGAATAATGGTGATTCATCATTCCTGCCAGGTGTAATGATAGATGCACTTGATTTTGAAGATGAAGTAGAAAAGCTTACGGCAGAAGGCAAAGAGCCACCAGAAGGCAAGCAGGTAATGCTTGGTATTACAAAAGCATCCCTTGCAACTAACTCATTCCTTTCCGCAGCGTCATTCCAGGAAACAACAAAAGTCCTTACAGATGCTGCAATTAAAGGCAAGATAGACCCGCTTGTAGGTCTTAAAGAGAATGTTATACTTGGTAAGCTTATACCAGCAGGAACAGGCATGAAGCGTTACCGTTCTGTTAAACTTGATTGTGATGAGGCAGCAGAGAAATATATTGAAGAGCACCGCAGGGCACAGATGGCAAGTCTTGAGGAAGAAGAGGAAAGCAGTAAGAGCAAGGATAAGGAAAAAAATTTGCCGCCAGATGATATAGATATAGAGGATGAACAGGATAATGAGGTTGCGGCAGCAGATGATGAGCTTGTTTATTCTGAAATTGATGAAACAGACGAGTTAGAAGGGCTTGAACTACTGGATGAGCTTGGAGTTTTTGACTGATAATGTAAAAGGAGGGCAAATATATGTTTGCCCTCCTTTTTGGCAGACATGGGAAAGGAAAAAATCATATATGTATTATATAGGAAATCATTTACCTGTTGCAAACGGATATGCTGCAATGGGTGGAATGGCACTTAAACTTGGTGGCAACACATTTGCATTTTTTACCAGAAATCCAAGGGGCGGAAGTGCCAAAGAGATTGATAAAGAAGATGTGCAGGAGTTTTTAAGGATTGCAGATAAAAATGGTTTTGGAAAGCTTGTTGCACATGCCCCTTATACATTAAATCTGTGCTCAGAAAAAGAAAAAACCAGGAATTTTTCTAAGGAAATGCTGGCAGATGATATGAAAAGGATGGAAAATATACCAGGGAATTATTATAATTTCCATCCTGGTTCACATACAGGGCAGGGAATAGAAAAGGGCATTGAAATAATTGCAGATGCGTTAAATGATATACTCTCCCCAGAACAGTCAACGCGTGTTCTTTTGGAAACAATGGCAGGCAAAGGAAGTGAGGTTGGCGGCAGGTTTGAGGAGATAAGGGAGATAATGGACAGGGTAAAACAGAAGGACAAGCTTGGTGTATGTCTTGACACATGCCATATATGGGACGGAGGTTATGATATAGTTAATAACCTGGATGGTGTTATAGATGAATTTGACAGGGTTATAGGGCTTGGAAACTTGTATGCAATACATTTTAATGACAGCAAAAATGAATGTGGTTCACACAAAGACAGGCATGAGAAAGTGGGACATGGGCAAATCGGGCTTGAGGCAATGAAACGTGTGGCACTGCATCCTGCATTTGAAGGCAGGCCGTTTATACTAGAAACTCCTAATGATGATGAAGGGTATATAGAAGAGATTGCAATGTTTAAAAGGTGGCAGGAGGAGAAGGTTTGAAAGGCGGTGTATAATAATGAGGATACCGGAATTTCTAAAGGATGGTGGGACGATAGGTTTTGCAGCTCCTTCCTTTGGGTGTAATATAGAGCCATATAAAAGTGGTTTTATAAGCGCACAGGAGAAGTTTAAATCACTTGGTTACAGGCTTGAAATTGGGGAAAACTGTTATGAGGGATGTGGCACTGGTATAAGCAATACACCTTTAAAGTGCGGACAGGAGCTGGATAGTTTCATGGCAGGGAAAAGGGCAGATGCAGTTATTTCATGCGGAGGCGGGGAGCTTATGTGTGAGGTTCTTGATTATACCAGCTTTGATAAAATAGCGGAAGCAGAACCAATCTGGTACATGGGATTTTCAGATAATACTAATATGACATTCCTGCTGCCTGTCCTTTGCGATACTGCTGCAATATATGCCCCATGTGCGCCTGCTTTTGGAATGAGGACATGGCATAAATCCATACATGATGCTTTTGGACTGCTTACAGGCAAAATATCAGAAGTGCAGGGGTATAGTTTGTGGGAAAAGGAGTCACTTAAAACAGAGGAAAACCCGCTTGAGCCATATAATGTTACTGAAAAAAGGGAAACAAAGTATTATAATTGTAACGGGGGCATGGCAGAATTTAGCGGAAGGCTTATAGGAGGCTGCCTTGACTGCCTTTCTACATTAACTGGCACTAAATATGACAAAGTAACAGAATTTAATGAGAGATATAAAGAAGATGGAATAATATGGTTCCTGGAAGCATGTGACCTTAATGTAATGGGAATAAGAAGGGCACTATGGCAGCTTGCACATGCAGGGTGGTTTAAATATGTGAGAGGATTTCTTATAGGACGTCCATACTGTTTTGGCATGGAATTTTTTGGGCTGGACCAGTATAAGGCAGTAACGGGCATTTTAGGGGAATATAATGTGCCAATAATAATGGATTTAGATATAGGGCATCTTCCACCAATGATGCCTCTTGTTACAGGAGTTAAAGCGGATATCAGGGCACAAGGAAATGACATTTCTGTAAAATTTATGTTATAGTATATATTATAAAGAGCTTAAAACACTACTTGTTACAATGAAATGGCAAAAATTATAAAACAGGTTTTCCATATATATTATTATGGAAAGCCTGTTTTGTTACTGTCTGTATTAATAATTGTATTTTTCAAGAAGTTGTTTTAACTGGTTTGCATGGTACATAATTTCTTTGCTTGTGGTGGCATTTTCATGTGCTGTTGCAGAATTGTCCTGTGTTACAATAGAAATCTGTTCCAGTGCTTCATGTATCTGTACTATTGCTTCTGACTGGTCTTCTGTTGCAATTGAAATACTATTTACAAGTTTATCAGTAGCCTGGTTTTTCTCTTCTATATTCTTTAATGAATTAACTGCAATTTTAAGGTCTGTTATGCCGTCCTGGACATTACTGCATGTTTTACTTATAAGTTCTGCTGTTTTTAAAGCAGCATCATTACACTGTGAAGCGAGGCTGCGTATTTCAGACGCAACTACTGCAAACCCCTTTCCAGATTCACCAGCCTTTGCCGCTTCAACAGAGGCATTCATGGAAAGCAGATTCGTTTTTGCTGCAATGCCTTGCATAAGATTTGTAATACTGCTTATTTCATTAGAGTTTTCTTCTATTGTAGTCATGGTATCTGTAAGTTTCTGGAGGTTTTTATTGCCCTCATCCACTTCTTTTACTATTAATGACATCATTTCACCCGCCTGCTTTGTATTATATGAGGTCTGTTTTATCTCTTCTGTAATACCTGTTAATGAGGCAAATAATTCTTCTGTAGCACTTGCCTGGTCTGAAGTGCCATCTGCAAGTGTCTGTGCTGATACATCAAAATTCTTTGCGCCAGAAATAATTGCAGATGCAGCAGTATTAATATGGTTTATTGCTGTTATCATGCTTTCGTTTATTAATACTAGTGATGAAGCAAGATTATTAAATTCGCCTTTAAATTCATTTGGAATTTTACCATTGAAATTTCCATCTGCTATTCTTTTTGCAAAAGCATTTATTTCCTGGAGTATGTCTTTCAGCGTCCCAATTGTTTTATTAATATTAATTAAGAGTCCAGCACTTTCATCATTGCCTTGCACTTTTGGAATTACTGTAGTTAAATCACCATCTGCAAGAAGTTCCAGACGGGCAAGGCATAATTTTATTGGTTTTGTAATAGTCTTTGTTATAAGTGCAAAAAGCAAAATAGCACATATTATTGCAATAATTGTAACTGATATGCCAGACTTATTAACCATTTGTAACAATGACAATGCTTTTTCCTTATTATGAAGGGTAATAACTGACCATGTGTCAGAGTAGCCATCCAGTTCTACAGGTGAATAACTTGCATAATATTCTTTTTCATTATAAATTACCTCTTTTGAGCCGCTTTTGCCTGACATAACCTGGGAAATAATATCTGAAAATTCTTTTGATACTTTTATAGGTTCTTCCTTAGTTAAAATATTTCCTGCATCATCATATAAAGTATTGCCAGCAGAGTCCTTTTTTGAGATGGTTTTTGTAAGGTTTTTATAATTATATAATTCTTCATAATAAATGCTTTCCGGGTGTGCAAGTATAGTTCCTTCTCCATCTATAATAAATGATATCCTGTCATCTTTTTTATCAGAATATTCTTCTACAAGGGATTGTAAAGTTGCCAGTTTTATATCTGTTGCAAGTATTCCCTTCATCTGGTTATTTTGTATCAGTGGGTAAAAAATGGATGCACATGCCATATTAGTGGAAACTGAATAATATGATTTTGAAATAAAAGGCTTCTGTATTTCCATCATTTGCGTAAACCACCACCTGTTAGACCTGTTACTAAGCTCACCTATAGAACGGGAAGTCTGGTCACCGTTGGTGTCTTGTATGTATACAAGTTCAAAATAATCATTTCTTTGTGCAACGCCTTTTACTATGGGGAATTGTACCCTGCCATTCATGGACAGTATTGGTTTTGAGTATGCAAGCTCTTCTGTTACTGCATAAGCTTTGTTCATAAAACTTCCAACTGACTGCGATATAAAACTGTTAATTTCAGTGTTATGTTTTATAATCTGGTTGTTGTATGTTTTTTCTAAAAGATTTCCAGTGATGCCTAAAATTGTTGTAGCAAATATGCCCAGAATTAATACCATAGGGAGCATAAATTTGCTAAATATACTTTTGAATTTCATAAATTTCTCCTTGTGTTATTAATAGTATTTACAACCTATACAAAATAGCCTTAAATGTTTAAAATAGTAATATATAGGTTTATCGCATGTCTGCTAAATAAGTATATCACATTTTAATAATATATTCCAAGGATTTTCTTGCATGATATCGGGACAAATATATAAATGAATAAATTTTAAGACGTTGGAACCTTAATGGGTGTAAAAGTCATGTTTGTGGCATGCTTTTTTAGAGTGAAATAATTTAGCTGGACATGGAAACCCTGCATCCGTTTCATAGTAATTTCCAGACAACTGTAAGAATAAGTTTAATTAAAAGACCACATAATATTGATTATAACTACAAGAAAATATTTATAAAAAAAGGAGATTTTAACAAAATGAATCTTATACAGGCATATCTTATAATGTTTTTAACTGGTGGTTTTTTATACTGTGGAATAGAAATACTATATAGGGGGTACTCACATATTTCTATGCTTTTTGCAGGAGGGTTGTGCTTTATTTTAGTCGGGGTTATACAAAATATTCTTGGTGAATCAGCTTCTATAGTCGGGCAGATGCTCTTATGCGGCATTATGATTACAGGTGTAGAATTTTTATTTGGTGAGGTTGTTAATAAATATATGCACCTTAATGTATGGGATTACTCAGCAGAACAATATAATTTCAAAGGACAGATATGCCTGCTGTACTCTAATATGTGGTTTTTATTGTCATGTCCTATGATTATACTGCATGATTATATGGAATATATTTTAATTGGAAGCCATATGCCCCACTATAAAATATTCTGAGTGCACGGAAAGCCAAATTATATTTGCCATTTCACTTAATCTGTGCTATATTCAGCATAAAAGGAGGCCACTTAAATATGAAAGAAACAGGAATAGTAAGAAAACTTGACGAACTCGGCAGGATAACCCTGCCTATAGAGCTCCGCCGTACCCTGCACCTTGCAGAAAGGGATTCCATTGAAATATCAACAAAAGATGATAAAATAATACTTGAAAAATATGAGCCTGTAGATATTTTCACAGGTGAAAAAGAAGATTTAATAGAATACCACGGCAAAAAGGTTTCCAAAAAATCTATTATTGAAATGGCAGGGCTTGCTGGCATCGAAATACGACAGTAAGTTAAAATGTGCTGCAAATAATAAAGGAGGGATTTTATGCATAATGCCAGAGAAAATATAAAGACTTTAAAAAACTGGATTGAAGAAAGCAATAATATTGTATTTTTTGGTGGCGCTGGTGTTTCAACTGAAAGCGGGATACCTGATTTCCGTAGCACTGACGGGCTATACAGCCAGAAATATGACTATCCGCCAGAAACAATACTAAGCCACTCTTTTTTCCGCCAGAAACCAGGGGAATTTTATAAATTTTACCGTGATAAAATGATTTGTACAGATGCGGAACCCAATATTACACATTTAAAACTGGCAGAACTTGAACAGAAAGGAAAACTTAAGGCTGTTATTACACAAAATATTGATGGGCTGCACCAGAAAGCTGGAAGTAAAACTGTTTATGAACTGCATGGTTCAGTTTTAAGGAATTATTGTATGAAGTGCCATAAATTTTATAATATAGACGCAATTACGTGTTCCACGGACATACCCCTTTGCAACTGTGGTGGTACTATAAAGCCTGATGTTGTATTATATGAAGAAATGCTTGACCATAATATAATTAATGCTTCTATAGCAGCTATAAGTGCCGCAGATATATTAATAGTAGGAGGGACTTCGCTTGCAGTTTTCCCTGCCGCCAACTTTGTGCAGTATTATACAGGAAAAAGGCTTGTCCTTATTAACAAGTCAGATACACCACTTGACAGCCGGGCAGACCTTCTGTTACAATGCCCACTGGGTGAAGTATTTTCACAAATTTAACATATACCATTACACACATAAGTGGTATAATAAATTAATCTATGGAGGATTTTTATGAGGTATACATATAAAACAAAAGGAACTTGTTCATCACAAATTGAATTTGATATTAATGATAATGTTATAACGAATGTAACTTTTACAGGAGGCTGCAACGGAAACCTCCAGGCTGTCCGTTCACTTGTTGACGGGCTTACAGTTGAACAGATTGAGAAAAAAGTAAGAGGCATAATGTGTGGGATGAAAGGCACATCATGTCCTGACCAGCTTGCAAAAGCAGTACGTGAAGCATATGAACATACACATGCATAGATATGCATTATAAAAAAGCAGCCCCTGTAATCAGGGGTCTGCCCTAAAATGCCTGTCAAGCCTGTTTTCGTCATCAAAAAGATAATTATATTGCACAATTTCATACTCTTTCATTAATTGTGAATATTTATTATTTCTCTCACTTTTTTCATGCAGTGTACCTGTACTGTCATAACTTCCCACAGCACTTATGGCTGGAAGTTTTTTATATAAATCCAGCAGGTATCGGTTAAAATTGCTAGATTTTAAACCTGCTGCATCCAAAAATATAGAAGAAAGGTAATTAATTGATGCTTTATCTATAAACATTTCTTGAATATCATAATTTGCCCATATAAGAAATGGCACTTTATGTTTTAGCATTGTATCTTCTTGCGTGAACTGTAATGGCATTTTGCCCATTAAATCCTTATAAAATAAATCTGGAAGATGCGGCTGGTGGTCACCAAATAAAAGTATAATAACAGGTTCATCTACATTCTGGAAATATGTAATTAACTGTTCTAGTGCATCATCAGACATTTTTATAAGTGAAAGATACTGTTCTGCCTGCATTCCCGCAGGAAATGATGTAACATGTACATTGTCTTTAAATTTATAACTTGTATTATTATATGGGTTATGGTTCTGCATTGTTACATTAAATACACAAAGCGAAGAACCTTCTTTTTTATTCTCATATAATTCTTCTATTTTCTGGTAACTGGATAAATCACTAATATAATCCCTTACAAGTATTGGGTTTTCAAAATCATCCATAGATAAAAACTTGTCAAAATATAACAATGGGTATACCCTGTTCCTGTTATATCCAGAAGCATTGTAGGGATGTATTGCAACTGCTTCATCATAACCCTTCTGGGACTTTATATTGCTTATAACAGAAGGGAGGTATCCATCCATATATTGCAGGTAAGGATTGCCTGGAAGAAAAACCTTACTGCACCCTGTCAGAAATTCAAACTCTGAATTTGAAGTATATCCCCCATATACAGATGACTGTACATAACCTTTAATAGTATTTTCCTTAAGGCTGTCATAAAATGGCATTACATCTATATCAGTCTGGTAATCACCAAGCACCCGCAAATCAGAAAATGATTCGTTCATAATCATTATAATATTAGGGTTTTTCTGTCCAGTTTTAGAGTTCCCACTGTAATCTTTTTCTGATTCATAAACTGATAATATTTTATCTGCCTTTTCTGCTGAATATCCTGGTGGCTCTTCTACCCTGGCTTTTCCTGCATTAGCAGTAAAATAAAGCAGGTAGCCATAATCACTTATTCCAATATTGTGGTCCCATGTAATAGAGCTTACTCCCCTGAAAAATGTTGCATCAAAATTTATCCATGCAGTAAATGCCAGGCATATGGCTATACCTGTTATTGATACAATTAATGGTTTCTTTCCAAAATAATTCCCTTTGTGCCTGCGTGGCAGGTGTATGCTGGTTAAAATGCCTGCTGCCCCTGTAAAACAGCCTGCAAGGAAATATGGTGTTACTTTGTATGAATATCCGCCAGCCACTGTTGCTGCGGTTTTTATAGCATAAAAATCCATGTAAACAATGCCATAACCCCTGAATGATATTACAAAAAAATTAGCTATTCCGGCAGCCAGCACCAAAAAACATGAAATTAAAAATGCAGCCCTCACGCTTTGTAAAACACTGGCAAGCATAAGGTTTACAAGCATCATAAGAACCACATTTTTAATAATTATATCATTGGGAAAATCTGTTACTGCCTTTTTTAAAAACAGTTCTAAATACAGAAATTCCCAGAAACTTAATGTTATAAATATTATAACATTAATAAAACCCTTAATAACAATATTTTTATATGGCATACCAGTTAATTTGAGAATGGGTTTGAAAACGGATTTGAGAAGAAACCGCCAAAACCATTATCCCCCTGGTTATTATCCTGTCCATCTTCATCCTGCCCGCCAGTATAAGTGCTTCCACTATTAGGAAGATTATCAACAGTTTCTATACCCTGGAGTTTAGCCTTTACTTTTTTCTCTTCATATGAACCATTATTGCTGCGCTGGAATGTAATCTCAATTTCAGTACCTTTGCGGTAGCTGTTTACTTTCTCCTGCAGGCTCTCAGATGTTGTTACTTCCATATTATTAATGCTTGTAATTATATCACCTGTCTTTAATCCAGCTTTTTGTGCTGCCCCATCTTCTGCAACCTCCTCAATATAAACACCATTTGGTATATTATAATAACTTGCTTCATCTGTAACAGTCTTTATCCTTACCCCGAGATAGCCCTTTTCATCATCTGATAATTCTTCTTTGTTCATAAGTTCATCAATAATAGGCGTTGCTACAGAGATAGGTATTGCATAGCCTACACCTTCAACTGATGAATCCGCAATTTTAGCTGAATTAATGCCAATAACCTGCCCCTGGAGGTTAAGAAGCGCCCCTCCGCTGTTGCCAGGATTTATTGCTGCGTCAGTCTGTATTGCTTTAATCTTATTAGTTACACCAGTTTTCTCAGACTCTTCTATAATTTCCCTGTCTTTTGCACTTATATAGCCAACTGTCACAGACTGCCCATAACCAAGTGAATTTCCTATTGCAATAGCAATCTCCCCAAGCTTTAAACTTTCAGAACTGCCTAAATCTGCTATCTTAATTTTATCCATTGTAGAATCTTTAACAGATTTAACCTTAACTGCTATAACTGCAATATCGTTACTTGCCGCAGTACCCTTGACAGATGCTTCATAAACCTCGTTATCAATAAACTGTACAGAAATTGTCTTTGCACCATCTATAACATGGTTATTAGTTGCTATAAGAAGTTCTTTGTCACTTTGCCCTACAATAAAACCAGAACCACAGCTTGTTCTGTTACGTTGCTGGTAATACTGCCCAAACAGGTCATAATAATCTGTGCCTTCTGATGTGCTGGTAATAGCAACCATTGCAGGCATTGTCTGTTCAACAATTCCTGATACATCTGTAACTGCACCTTTAACAGAAACAACATTGCCGCTGCCAGCTTTACTTGTAGTAGTCTTTTCAGGCCCTTTGCCATCCTGGCTTGTAGTTCCAATCTTCTTTGGGCTCTGTGAGGTTATGCCAATTACACTATCTGACAGATAACGTACAGTTTCAAAACATGTGCCTGCAATAACACCAAACAATACAGCACATGCTGCTGTTATAACCAGCTTCTTTCCGGTTCCCATGCCCTTTTTATTCTGCTGCGTATATATGTTGTCCTGCCCCTCTGCCTGCTCCCCGTATTGTGGAGGCTGTGCTACATTATCCTGATTATCGCCCTCTTTGTAAGAATATCTGTAAACAGAAGAATCTGGTGGATTTGTGCCCTCAACAGGATTGCCATATTCGCCTGTATAAGAATTACTGTTGTTATTATTTTCCTCCATAGTTTATCCCTCATATCTTTCTATAATTAGCAATTTATATATTTGCTATTATCCTACTTTTTTTGCAATGCGTCAACAATGATTTATTAAGTTTACCACCGTTTTGTGTAAAAGTTGTGAAAAAGAAATTAATTTATCATTATTTATTGCGAAATAGGAGTTTTATGGCTATAATAAATAGACGGCACAGGGACATGCCCTGTTTATTATAGCCAAAGCCAGTATTTTACTAAAACTTTTTAAAAAAGAAGGTGAAGATTTGATACGCGAGAACCAAAAACTGCTTAATATTATGCATATTATAATTGATGCAATTATTATAGCCTTTTCATTTCTGCTTGCTTACCAGCTCAGGTTTGATGATACATGGAGCCCTCTTATTAAATATAATATTATAAGTCCTCCATTTGGATATTATAAATCACTTGAAGAATACCGCAACATGCTTATAATGCTTATTCCATGTTATATTATTATATACTATATCTGTGGAATGTATGACCCAAAACGTACTTCTGGCAGGCGTTCTGAATTATTCAGCCTTATTAAATCAAGTATACTTGGTATGCTTTATACTGTTGCAATACTATATTTCCTTTTAAGGGAAAATAACTATGCACGTCTTTTCCTTGGAATTTTTGTTGTATTAAATATCAGTATTGACTATATGTTCAGGCTTTTTGTTATAAAGATGCTGCGTAAGATGAGAAGGGCTGGCAAAAACCTTAAGCACATACTTATTGTAGGGTACAGCCGTACTGCCAAGGGGTATATTGACAGGCTCAGGTCACATCCTGACTGGGGTTACTCAATTCATGGGATGCTTGATGACAACCAGCCTGAATGTGAAACATACAGGCATGTACAGATTATTGGCAAAATAAACAAACTTCCAGAGCTGTTAGCATCTAATGAATATGATGAAATTGCTATAACCCTTGGAATTGATGAATACAGCAAGCTTGAAAAAATTGTTGCAATATGTGAAAAATCAGGTGTTCACACTAAGTTTATACCTGATTATAACAATATTATACCTACAAAACCTTATACAGAAGACCTTGACGGCATACCTGTTATACATGTAAGGCATGTTCCTTTAAGTTCATCTTTTAACAAAGTGTTAAAAAGATGTGTTGATATATTTGGTTCACTTGTTGCAGTTATAATTTTCTGTATACCAATGCTCATCAGTGCGGTTATTATTAAAATTACTTCCCCAGGCCCGCTAATTTTCAAACAGAAAAGAATAGGCCTTCACAACAGGGAATTTTCGATATATAAATTCCGCTCTATGAAAGTGCAGGAAGAAAGCAAAGAGAAAAAGGCATGGACTACAGAAAATGACCCACGTGTTACTAAATTTGGCAAATTTATGCGCAAGACAAATATTGATGAACTGCCACAGCTTTTTAATGTATTAAAAGGGGATATGAGCCTTGTAGGACCAAGGCCTGAACGCCCATACTTTGTAGATAAATTTAAGGAAGAAATACCAAGGTATATGGTAAAACACCAGGTACGTCCAGGAATGACTGGATGGGCGCAGGTTAATGGCTACCGGGGTGATACTTCTATAACAAAACGGATTGAATGTGATTTATATTATGTTGAAAACTGGTCAATGTTCCTGGATTTTAAAATACTTTTTCTGACATTTTTCGGCAATAAAGTAAACAAAAATGCTTATTAATATATAGAAAGGAGATTATATTGAAAATACGCAGCAGGCTTATTGTTGCCTTTCTTATTATGACAGTTTTCCCATTGTGCGCAGGTGCTGCCAGTTTCCACAAAACAGTGCAGATGCAGGCAGATACACTTATAGCATATTACAGCGCTGACCCTGCTGACTATGAAGGTTATGGGTTTATATTAAATCCAGTACAGGTATTATACAATATCACCTCCAAAGATTTTAATGCTATTGCAGATGTTGCAACTAGATATCCTGATAAACTTCTTGACCCTGCCACAATAAACACTATTACACGTACCCTTGCAAGCAGAGATACTTTTATAATTATAAGATATAAAGACAAGGAATGTTATATTGGTGATGAGGAATGTTATAACAGGATGAATGTCCTTCCATATTTTACAGAAGCAAATGTAGATAATAATTATATATCGCTTGATACTAAAAATTCCCTGTTAATACGTGGCAAAGATTTTTATTTTAATGATAGTACAGAAGGACAGTTTTACCTGGTAACTGACTTGTCAAAACTTATGCCTTACTGGAAGAATTCTTTCCATGACATTATGATATGTTTCCTCGCAATTATTGTTATAACTGGTACAATACTTATACTCTGGCTTTACCATAGTATTGTAAAACCGCTTGATATACTCCATATTGCTACGATGCAGATAGGGGCTGGAAACCTTGACAATCCTGTACGCGTAACTTCCTCCGATGAAATCGGGGAACTTTGCTATGATTTTGAGGAAATGCGCATACGCCTTAAGTCAATACTTGAAGAAAGGATACAATATGAGAAGAATACACGTGATATGATGAGCAGCATATCACATGATTTAAAGACACCGCTTACGGCAATTAAAGGATATGCAGAAGGGCTGGCGGATGGTGTAGCAGCAACTCCTGGCAAACAGGAAAAATACCTTAAAATAATTATAGCGAAAGCTGTTGATATGACATACCTTGTAGATGAATTATCACTTTTTTCCAAAATAGAACAGAATGCACTTCCATATAATTTTACTGTTTTAAATATTGGAGAATATTTTGAGGACTGCATTGATGAAATTGCATTTGACCTGGAAGCGCATAATATTAAAATTAGTTATGAAAACAATACAGATGCAGATACTCTTATTACTGCTGACCCTGAACAGCTTAAACGCGTTATTAATAATATAACTGGAAATTCAGTTAAATACATGGATAAACCAGAAGGCATTATAAGAATAACAATAAGTGATGTTATACAGCCTCCTGTTTCACCTCCTTTATACAGGCAGATTAATGAAGACGGAACAGATGTTATACCACCAAAAACACGTGAGGAATTTATACAAGTAGAAATATCTGATAACGGCCCAGGCATTGACAGGCGCAGCCTGCCATTTATATTTGACCGCTTTTACCGGGCTGATGCTTCACGCAACTCCTCTAAAGGCGGAAGTGGGCTTGGGCTTGCAATTGTACAGAAAATCATATCTGACCACAATGGCAGGATATGGGCAGAAAGCACAATTGGCAAAGGCACTTCTATTTATTTTACACTAAAAAAGAAACTTATAAACATATAATTATTTAACGGAGGTACACTATGAATAAAATACTTATTATCGAAGATGAGTCTTCCATTGCTGAACTTGAAAAAGATTACCTTGAGTTAAGCGGTTTTGAAGTAACAATAGAGTCTGATGGAAGTTCTGGCGCTGCACATGCAATAGATGAAGATTTTGACCTTATTATACTTGACCTTATGCTCCCTGGCATGGATGGTTTTGAAATATGCAGCCTTATAAGGGAAAAAAAGAACACCCCTGTAATTATTGTTTCTGCTAAAAAAGACGATATTGATAAAATAAGGGGGCTTGGTATAGGCGCTGATGATTATATTACTAAACCTTTCAGCCCAAGCGAGCTTGTTGCAAGGGTCAAGGCACATCTTGCACGCTATAAACGGCTTACATCTGCTGGCACAAAGGAAAATGAAGTTATTGAGATACGAGGGCTTAAAATTGATAAAACAGCACGCCGTGTATATATAAATGGAGAGGAAAAAAGTTTTACTACTAAAGAATTTGATTTGCTCACATTCCTTGCGCAGAACCCGAACCATGTATATTCTAAAGAAGAATTATTTAAAGAAATATGGGAGCTTGAGTCTGTTGGAGATATCGCAACAGTTACTGTACATATTAAGAAAATACGTGAAAAAATTGAAGAATCAACTGCCAAACCTCAGTATATTGAAACAATATGGGGCGTAGGCTACCGCTTTAAAATTTAATAAATTTTGGTTAAGGCTGTTTTATAATTATTATATAAAAAGCAATTAAAATTATTTTTACAACTATCCTGAAAATGCATTTCATAATACAAATTTGCTCATTTATAGTATATACAATATTTATACGGTTCCTTAGGGAGTACATATATATTTTTATTATTTAAAAGCTTCTGCTATTTTGCCAAGATCTTCCTTATTTGTTTCGTCAAATAAGTGGGTATAAACCTTACCAGTAACATCTGGACTGCTATGGCCAGGCATTTTACTTATATTAATTCTGTCGCCTAAAAATTTTATGTGTATTTATTTTTTCTGGTTTTGTGTATTTTGGTGGTTCTGTCATTATAATATTGTTGTATTTTTTTGAAGTTAATTTTAAATGTCTGTCAAATGTATTTTTCAAGGCTATGTATAAAATAAAAAACACCTGGAAACCAGTATTTCCAAGTGTTTTTAAAACTGGGCCAGCGGGATTTGAACCCACGGGTGCAGGAGTCAAAGTCCTGTGCCTTACCGCTTGGCGATGGCCCAATGTAGTAGAAAAAAATCCCTGTTGCTGAAACAAGGATTATAAGGGTGGATAGAGGGATTCGAACCCTCGGCCTCCAGAGCCACAATCTGGCGCGCTAACCAACTGCGCCATACCCACCATAAATAAATAAACCAGCAGACAACCTTGGTGCTGGCAACGTGCCAGAAGGGATTCGAACCCCCGACACACGGCTTAGAAGGCCGTTGCTCTATCCAACTGAGCTACTGGCACATATATAAAAGCGGGTGATGGGAATCGAACCCACGTATCCAGCTTGGAAGGCTGGTGTTCTACCATTGAACTACACCCGCACATATATGAAAGCACCAACTTACACTTTCATTATTAAATTTACGCCACTAATCGGGGTGACAGGATTCGAACCTGCGACCCCCTGATCCCAAATCAGGTACTCTAGCCAAACTGAGCCACACCCCGTACTACTTTAATTACTTAAGTCTTACCTGTGACGCAAGTAATATTCTATATGATGTTGCAAGATTTGTCAATAACTTTTTTAAATTTTTTTCAAAAATATTATAAAAATTTTCCATTATAGAGTTGACGTGGACAGCATTATTGGAGTAATCTTATTATATATGTATATTATGGGTTTTATATAGCAGGAATGGAGGATTATTATGTCAGAGGACATTAACAATAATAACAATGATGATAAAGATTATGAAGATGTCTGTTTTATATGCAGAAGGCCAGAAAGCAAAGCAGGTAAGATGATTCATATTCCTAATAATATTTGCATATGCAGTGATTGTATGCAAAAGACATTTAATTCTATGGGGAATATAAATCTAAGTGGTTTCCAGGGTATGCCATATATGGACATGTTCAGTGGCGGTGTCGGTAATATGCAGGAAAATGTGCCAAAGCGCCAGAAGCTTAAAAAGAAAAAGCCTGGAACTGAAAAGAAAAAAATGCAGGAAGAAGTATTTGATATAAAACACCTTCCAGCTCCACATATTATAAAGGGTAAACTTGATGAATATGTAGTAGGCCAGGAACATGCCAAGAAGGTAATGTCTGTTGCAGTTTATAACCACTATAAGCGTGTGCTTACAGATAATTTAGAACTAGATGATGTGGAAATAGAAAAGTCAAATATGCTTATGACAGGTCCTACAGGGTGTGGTAAAACATACCTTGTAAAAACACTTGCAAGAATACTGCAAGTACCACTTGCAATAACTGATGCAACTTCACTTACGGAGGCTGGTTATATAGGTGATGATGTAGAAAGCGTTTTGTCAAAACTGCTTGCAGCGGCAGACAATGATGTTGAAAAGGCGGAACATGGTATTATTTTTATAGATGAAATAGATAAAATAGCCAAAAAACGCAATACAAACAGCAGGGACGTAAGTGGTGAATCTGTACAGCAGGGTATGCTTAAACTGCTTGAGGGAAGTGATGTGGAAGTCCCTGTTGGTGCAGGAAGTAAAAATGCGATGGTTCCGCTTACTACTATTAATACAAGAAATATTCTTTTTATATGTGGCGGGGCATTTCCAGGCCTTGAAAAAATTATTAAAAACAGGCTTAATAAACAGTCTTCTATAGGGTTTAATGCAGAGCTTAAAGATAAATATGATAAGGATGAGAATCTTTTGCAAAAAGTGGCAACAGAAGATTTACGTGAATTTGGAATGATACCTGAATTTCTTGGAAGGCTTCCAATAGTATTTGCATTACAGGCAATGACGGAGGACATGCTGGTACAAATTCTTACAAAGCCTAAGAATGCTATTTTAAAACAGTATAAAAAACTCCTTGCGCTTGATGAGGTAGACCTTGTATTTGATGATGAGGCAGTAAGGGCAGTTGCTAAAAAGTCTATAGAAAAAAAGACAGGTGCACGTGCATTAAGGGCAGTTATAGAAGAATTTATGCTTGATATAATGTTTGAAATACCAAAGGATGATTTGATAGGAAGAGTTACAATAACAGAGGATTATATTAACAACTGTGGTGCGCCTAGGATAGAAATGCGTGGAAGTGGTGAAGCGAAAATCCTTACCCAGAGGGATATACCAGAATTTGCAGCAATAGAAGGGGATGTTTCCGTGTAACTTAGCATTTATTTTTGCATATATTATAAATAAGCTAAATAATTTGGCATTTTAATATGCAGAAATGGGGAATTTATGGATACTGGATGTATAGACAGGGTATATTCTGAAGATTACCAGGATTATATTGTAGAATACTCAGGATTTCCAGGTTTTTTAGAAAGGCAGTTTGGTAATGACTGCTTCCATTTTGTAACTAACAGATATGCAGTTGCTTATTATTCTGGAAAGGAAGTACAAAGCGATGTAAATGGCGGTGCGTATATAGTGCCGCATTGTTATGGGCTTATGTCATCTTCCCAGGTGCTTGAAACAACAGGCGTTGCCAGGGTACAGAGGCAGCCTGCCCTTAGCTTGTATGGGAATGGTGTTATTGTGGGTTTTATTGATACGGGGTATGGTGTCTGTTACAGAAATAGTTTACAATACAGGCTTTTAGTATAGTACATCCTTATGCCATTGGAGGGCGGAATGGAAAATGAAAAATATTATAATGAAGCATTAGGGGTAATACGGGAAGTTAAAAAAGCAATAATTGGGAAGGATAGCCGTATACATCTTATTATGACTGCCATACTTGCCGGGGGACATATACTGCTTGATGATATTCCAGGAGTTGGCAAGACAACGCTTGCTATAGCATTTGCAAAGGCAATGGCACTTGAAAATAAACGTACACAGTTTACAACAGATGTAATGCCTTCTGATATACTTGGATTTACAATGTATAATAAGGAAGATGGGAAATTTTATTACCAGACGGGTACAGTTATGTGCAATCTTTTTCTTGCTGATGAAATAAACAGGACATCCCCCAAAACACAGTCTGCATTATTGCAGGTTATGGAAGAAGGATGTGTAACTGTGGATGGCATAACAAGGAAAGTCCCTGCGCCTTTTATAGTAATAGCAACACAAAACCCTGCTGGAAGTACAGGTACGCAGCTTTTGCCAGAATCGCAGCTTGACAGGTTTATGGTATGCCTTTCAGTTGGGTATCCTTCACTTGAAGATGAAATTGCAATAGCAAAAGGAAAAAGCAATGATATAATTAACCTTGTTGAAGAAGTTATTGATGGTGAAGAGCTTTTAAATATACGCAAAATTGTAAATGAAGTGTACATTAAAGATGAGGTATATAAATATATATGCCTGCTTGCCAGGGAAACAAGGGTACACCCTATGATAGAGCTTGGATTAAGCCCAAGGGGCACTATTGCGCTTGCCAGTATGTCAAAGGCAGCAGCGTTTCTTAAGGGAAGGAACTATGTAATACCTGATGATACAGAGGACATATTTAATGCTGTTGCGGCACACCGTATAGTGCTTTCTTCCAAGGCACGTATATCAAAGTCCAGTGCAGAGGAAATACTTGGACAGATAAAAACAAAAGTTAAAAAGCCCCGGTCTGTAAGGAGTATTACCTAAATTGGAGATAAATTAATGAAGCAGTTCATATTTTATATCATATTACTGGCAGTAAGCATGTACTTAGCATTAATATACAGGAATAATGCACTTTTAAATGCTTTTTATGGAGGTATATTTATACTGCTGTTTCTTGTTGTATTAAATATTGTTAGTATATACTGGACAGATATTTCTATAAATACCCCAGAAAGTGTTGTACAGGCTGGAAAAGAAATCCCTGTGGAAATTGTACTAAATAATAGAGGTATAATTCCAACAGGAAGAATTGGTATTTTTATAAAAAGCTTTAATTATTATACAGGCAAAAAGGAAGTTACAAGGTTTTATGGAAGTGCAGACAGCAGCAGCTCTATAGTAACAAAATGTTATTACCATGCAAAGACACCTGGAAGCATAGAGTTTTGCATAAAGAAAGCATGGGCAGAGGATTATCTTGGAATATTAAAACTTCCTGTTTTTAAACATGACAAGTATGGGCATACAGTAATGGTTATACCTGTACTGTATGAAGTCCCAGTATATATAACACAAACCGTATATGATAATATTTATGAAAATGACAATTCACAAAATATTTATACATCGCCAGACAGCATGGAAGATGGTGATATAAGACAGTATATTCCAGGTGACAGTTTAAAAAATATACACTGGAAATTATCCGCCAAATCTGGTGGACTGGTGTCAAGGCAGAAATATAGTACCGCTTCATGTATAGCTTTATTTTTTGTATGTCCGGGAAATATAGATAATGCTTATAAGAAAAGATGTTTTATACAGGTGGTTTTGTCAATTTCTACAAGCTTAGCTGCTAATGGCTATATACATTATATCTGCTGGTATAATAAAAAAGATAATTGTATTACAAGATATATTGTAAAGCAGGAAAGTGACTCATATTGTTTTCTGCAGGAAGGCATAAATGCAATTACTGGCAAAAAAAATCCAGATAAGGGTGTGGGCTGGATTAAGGATATGTATGTAAGGCAATATAATGTACAGAATTATATTCCATATATTGCAATAAATACAAAGCTTGAATTATTTGCAAATGGAAAGAAAATAATCCAGTATGATTTTAAAGATTTGAAAAATTCAATACAAAAAATAGAAATCTTATTATAAAACAAAGGGGGATTATGTCAAAAGACAGGATTAATAAATATACGCACATTTTTTTTATTTCAATTTTCCTGGCTTTTTCAGCTTTTGCTTTATACTTGTCTTTTTGTGATGCGTATAATTATAAAGGTGATTTTGGGAAAATGTTTTTAAACAGCCTGTTATTTAGTTTTATTATCTGTATATTATGTGTAAACCATAATGTCTGGTATAACCTTGCCAGGCTGGCTGCCAGCCTGTTATTTTTAAGTGTTATTGTAAAGTATTATAAACTCATTGAAACGGAATGTGGCATACTGTACCAGTACATCAAAAAACAGTATTATTTATATGAAGGTCTTGGGAATGTATCTGTTAATAAGATAAGGACAAGCGTTAAAATATTTGGTATCCCTGTATATGAGAAGTTTACAATGATAATTGCGGTTTTTCTGGTGATTACAATAATGGCGCTTGCGGTTTTAAAACTTAAATGGCATTTTTTACTTATACTTCCTGTTATTTCTATAATTGGAATGGAAATGTTTCATGGAAAGGCTCCGTCGGTTGCTGTATCATTTTTTCTTATAACAGGAATATCAGGCCTTTTATTTAGCATGAGACTTGAAATGTATGGCGGCAGGAAGAATTTCTGGCAGGAAAAGCATATTCCAGGGCAGATGCCTAAAAGATATAGTTTGTTTATAATAGTATCTGCCACATGTTTTGCAATGTCGCTTATAGCAGGAAAAGCTACCAGTCATAAAATATTTACCTGTTCTGGAAAGATGCTGGAGCGGCAGCACAAAATGGAAAAAGAAATAGTTTCATTTGCTGAAACTGTTAAAAGGCGTGTTAATAATGGGGCAGATGGCCATCTTGATAATAGTTCCCCAGAACATACAGGCAAGTCCGTAATACGTATAGAAACGAGCCAGAAACCAGCAAATAATATTTATATAAAGCATTTTTCATTAGATATATATGAAAATGGCATATGGAAACCTTTTAAAGAAAATAAACCACCTGTACCTGAAACAAATATAAGCCAGGAAGCAGTTAATTCCCTTAAATCATTTATTTCATTGAGAAAAAATGCAATGTCTGGTATAAACACTTTTAACCTGGATGTCATAAAAGACTGGAAATTTATAGGAAAGGATACATTTATGCCTTATATGTATGATGCCAGCCAGCAGTCTGTATATTATGATATTCCGGGCAAGATAACGAAATATTTAATGGCAATGGACAATGGGGAAATGGAACTCTGTGGGATAAAGGGAGATAAAGAATATACTTCATTTGTATATAATAATTATTTTGAGGTGCCATATGGGCTTAGCAGGCTTAAGGCATTTGCAGATGAAATTATAACTGTTGAAAATATGTGGCTTGAATGTGCTGCTGTAAAAAATGCAATATGCAAGGATACAAAGTACAGCCAGAATCTTAATGCCCTGCCAGATGGTGAAGAATATATAGAATATTTCCTGTTTAGTGGGAAAAAAGGATATTGTGAGCATTATGCTACAGCGGGCACAATACTATTAAGGATGAAAGGCGTGCCAGCAAGGTATGTTTCTGGTTATTTTATAATGCCATCAGAATTTAATGCTGAATATGACAAATATGGCAATAAAAAATATGTAGCATATGTAAAAGATTATAATGCACATGCATGGACAGAGGTTTATAAAGAAGGCTTTGGCTGGCTGCCATTTGATATGACTAATACTGTTTTAGATGATGGTTATAACAGTGATGCAGGCTTCCAGCCTGGCACAGAAGGGGATTTCCAGGAAAAACAGGATAACCATCCAGCCACTGCAGAACCAGAAGATACATTAAATGAAGATGGTTTTGGACAGGAAGATTTACAGGAGGATACAAGGGAAGAAACGGGGACAAACAGGGAGGACAGTAATGTTCCAGAAAAGAAAGGCAAAGCACAGGCTTCCAGAAAAAATGACATTAACATTACTGGTAAGTTTTTAATGCTGCTATTAATATTATTAATTGTATCTATGCCGGTTTTATATATACGGGCAGGCTTTATAAAAACCAGCAGAAAAATACGTTATGCAGGTACAGCTAATAAGAGGGTAATACTTTATTTTAATTTATTAAACAAATACCTGGCATTCTGTGGGTTTAAAGGAATTTCAAAACTTGAAGACACAGCATATTACAGCATGATATCTGCAATATCTGCCAACATTGCATCTGAGGTGGCATTTGGCATATTGCAGTGCGCAGCATTTTCAAATAATAATGTTAATGCAGATGATGAAAAAACTGTTATGGAATTTATCCAGAAAATATCTGGCAGTGCATATAAAAGATGCGGCAGGATGCACCGTTTAATAATTTATATTTTAACTGGCAGAAAGGGGATAAATATCTTTACAAAGGCTTATAATTGATATAAACTAGTGTTATCAATATATTTTAGGAGGGCATGGAATTATGTTAGAGGAGTTAAAGAAAAGAGTATATGAAGCAAATATGCTTCTTCCAAAGTATGGGCTTGTAACTTTTACATGGGGAAATGTCAGCGAAATTGACAGGGAAAGCGGAATTTTTGCAATTAAACCCAGCGGTGTGGAATATGACAGCCTGACGCCTGATGATATGGTGCTTGTAAACCTTAAAGGTGAAAAGGTTGAGGGGAAATATAACCCTTCTTCTGATACTGCTACACATGTAGAATTATATAAAGCATTTGCAGATATAGGTGGTGTTGTGCATACACATTCATCTTATGCCACAAGCTGGGCACAGGCAGGAAGAGGTATTCCATGTTATGGCACTACACATGCAGATTATATTTATGGTGAAGTGCCATGTTTAAGATGCCTTAATAAAGATGAGATTGAGGAAGCATATGAAACTAATACAGGCATCCTTATTGTTAATGAATTTAACACAAGGGGACTTGACCCTGTAGCAGTGCCAGCAGTTTTGTGTAAGAACCATGGGCCTTTTGCATGGGGCAAGGATGCACATGAGGCAGTACATAACTCTGTAGTCCTTGAGGAAGTTGCCAAGATGGCATACAGGGCAGAAACAATTAACCCACGTATACAGCCAGCGCCACAAGAACTCCAGGACAAGCATTACTACCGCAAACATGGGGCTAATGCTTACTATGGGCAGGGTAAATAATATACAATATTGTATCATACACCAGCGGGGATAGATTACACACTCCCTGCTTTTTTAGACTCTGCTGGCAACAGCAGGATTTCATTTATATGGGACCAGACTATTAATCCATGTGAGTCTGGTACCAGAGAAGAAAACCAGGAAGGATGCGGCAATTTAAAATACGGAAAAATACCTGAAGGCTTTACATATGGTGTGGAATATTCTAATGAGGAAATAAATGAAGCAATAAACTCAGCATCACCCTGGGAAATAGTCCCAAGCAGGGACACAAACGGGCATGGCACTTTTATTGCTGGTGTAGCATGTGGAAGCCTTATAGAAGAAAATAATTTTGCTGGTGTAGCACCGCTGGCTACCATATGTGCTGTAAAGTGTAAAGAAGCAAAGAGTACATTAAAAAGCTTTTACCAGATTGATACTGACGGGCCTGTATATTCTGAAGCTGATATTCTTATTGCTGTGGATTATTTATTGGATAAGGCATCCATTATGGATATGCCAATTATTATATGTATTGGGTTAGGGACAAACCAGGGCGGGCATACAAATGGTGGCATACTTGGCGATATGCTTGCTGAAATAGGTAATTTTAATGGTGTTGCAGTAGTTACGTCATGTGGGAATGAAGGCAATTCAGGGCGGCATTATAGAAGTGAAATGATAGAAGCAGATGGGGATGTAGAAGTAGAGATACGTGCCGGGAGCACAAGCGGATTTACTTTAGAATTATGGAATTATGCGCCACAGGTTATGTCTGTTGGCATCATTACCCCAAGTGGTGAGTATAGTGGTAAAACTTTTGCGAGATATGGGGAGAGAAGGAGGGTTAATTTTATTCTGGAAAATACAGTTGTATATATTGAATACAGGCTGTTTGCTTATGAAAGCGGTGATGAATGTATACAGATGCGTTTCCAGTCCCCGTCCGAGGGTATATGGAAGATACGTGTTTTTAATGAAACAAAGGGAAGTGCCTTTTTTGATATGTGGCTGCCTATAAGCAGTTTTCTCCCAGACACAACTTATTTCCTGAAACCTGACCCAGATGTTACATTATGTGAGCCAAGTAACAACCAGAACCTGGTTTCAGTATCATATTATGACCCTGCAAATGGAAGTATTGCTATAAATTCAGGCCGTGGTTTTACCAGGGATGGCAAGATAAAGCCGGATTTTGCAGCACCTGGAATTGGGATATATGGCCCACTGCCAAGGATTGGAAATATATATCCTGCAACAGAAGAAGAAAGAAAAAGGACAGCAAGATATGATTATAAAAGCGGTTCAAGCATGGCAGCAGCAATCACATCAGGCATATCAGCAATGCTTATGGAATGGGGTGTTTTACGTGGCAACGACCTTACAATGGACACTGTAAGTATACAAAAATATCTAATACGTGGTTCAAACGGGATAGAAGAACCTAACAGGTTGTGGGGCAATGGAAAGCTTAATATATATAATGTGTTTGAAAGTTTGCGTGGATATTAAATTATGCTTCTTTACGGTGGCTTGCAGAACTGTTGTCATTACTAACCATTTTAACTTCATGAAGGAGCACCTTATACCTTAAAGTAGCGGAATTTATCGCATATATATAGCTGTCTATAAGGTCAGGGTCATTTACAATTTGTAATCCTTTATATGCATCTTCAAAGTTTTTCTGGGCTTCGAGCAGAGCTTTTTTCAAGAAATCCTCTTTTTTAGGAGGATTTCTTTTTTTTGTCTTTAAAAAATTCATAAACAGTCCTTTCAAGCCAGATATCTTGTATAAAAGTGCAAGATACCTGCTTACTGTACATAAGGTGGTTTTTAATGTACAGCAATAAAATAATATGATTAAAAGGGGTCTTATATATAATTATAGACAGAGTTGGAAGAAATATGCAGACAAGCACGAATTTTTTACAGGCATGATTAATACAAATATAACAGGGACAGTTTTTGGATGATTGTTTAATAACATGGTGAAAGGTGGCAAAACGCAATGAATATAATGTATATAGCGGCATTTGTATTACTTTTTTTTATAATATCTAAAACCTTTGGAGCTAATCCTTATAACCTGCTTGCCAATATACTGTTGAGAGTGTTGTCAGGCATTATATTTATTAGTATTTGTAATTACCTGATATTTATCTCAGGTAAAAATTTTCATGTAAATATTAATGAAACAAGCCTGGTGGTTTCAGCACTTCTTGGTATAAGCGGGGTATGCTTTCTATATCTTTTCCAGTGGGTTTTAACAATAATGTAGTTAAAATTTGTACAAAATATCTAATATAACTATTGTTTGACAAAATTCTAATATAGTGTTATATTATCTCCACACTCAGCAGGGAGGTAAAGGCCATGAAAGAATTTGTTATGTTAAATATATTAATATGTGCAGTAGCAGGCGATTTGCTGGATTATAAAATCAGAAATCATGTAATTATTGCAGGCTGGGCAGCAGGAATATGCTTTAATGCTTTTTCAAGCGGGTGTTATGGAATATTCTATACTATATTTTGCATAGTAATTACAGTTATAGCTGGTTTTCCTCTTTTTATGGCAGGAGGGGCTGGTGCAGGTGACATTAAGCTTTTTTCTGTAATTGGAGGTCTTTATGGTCTTGCTTTTCTTGTTAAAGTGGTAATGCTGTTTCTGGTGATAGCAGGTGTTGTTTCATTTGTAAAGTTAATAAAAAAAAGGGCGCTAATATCAAGGGTAGAAGCTTTTATTTATTATATTTTGCATATTAAAACTATTAAAGGCAGGTATTATTGCATGGAACGTGATGGTACAGAGTTTGCTATCTGCCTTGCCCCTGTAATAGCAGCAGCATATTTTATTACATTATTTTTTATGGAAGGAGGGATAAAGATTTGAAAAGAATGTTGCTGGCTGTTTTAGCAGATGATATATATTCTGGCAGGTTTTCGGATTATATAAACCATCATAAAAGCATGTTAATTGACTTGGTTACATTTACTAGTATAAAAAGTGCGGAAGAATATGTAAGGCATAACAGGATAGATATACTTCTTGTTAGTGGTGGTATGGCAGATGAAGCTGGAAAGTTAAATAATATAAAAAAAATTATAATACTGTCAGATGGAAGCTATACCATACAGCAGGAATATCCAGTTATATTTATGTACCAGCCAGCAGGGCATATATTAAAAGAGATATTGGCACAGGTGGCAGAAGATGATAGTATACCAGGCATGTCTTTAATGCATACCTCGAAACAGGCAGAATTAATTGTTGTATATTCGCCATATGGAGGCAGTGGGGCAAGTACATATGCAAGAAATCTTTGTGCAGGAATGTCAGGAAGTAACAATGTATTATATATTAACCTTGAAATATTTGACAGCTTTGCAGAATTTGAAGGCAATCCAGATAGCCATGAATATATATGTGGTATGTCTGAGGTTGTGTACTATATAAAACAAAAAAAGGATAAGCTTGCATTTAAACTTGCCTCTATTATTAAACACCATAAAGATGGTTATAATTATATACTTCCAGTTGAAGATTACAGTGATTTATATAGTATATCACAAGAAGATATGGAGTGCTTTACTGATGTGCTTGGCAGAGAAATGATGTATGAAAAAGTTGTTTTTGATGTTGGATATATTCATGTGTCATCATTAAAACTATTCCAGGTCTGTGATTTGTTAATCCTGCCTGAAGCATCTGGACAACTACAGGAAAATAAACAACATTCTTTTGAAAAGCTTCTTATACGTAACGGAATGGATAAGGTGGTCCAGAATATTAAATATGTGGCAATGAAAGGCAGGTGGGCTGTAAATTAGTGCAAAAGAACTGGATAAAATAAAAAAGAAGCTCCAGGAACAGTTAATAAAAAGCATATCGCAGGAAAGCCCAGGGACAGAAGATGGAATATATGAAATAATAGAAAGAAATGTCCTTATGGAAGGCAGGGCTGTTTATATTACAGCAGATGAAAAACAGTATCTTGTAAAAAGTGTATATAATTCTATAAAAGGGCTGGATGTATTACAAGATATTGTAGATAATCCTAATATTACAGAAATAATGGTAAACGGGCCTGGACATATTTTTATTGAGGAAAATGGAAAACTGGCAGAGTATCCTGGACATTTTTCAAGTTTACAGAAGCTTGAAGATGTAGTGCAGCAGATTGTTGCAAAAGTAAACAGAATGGTAAATGAGGCTAATCCTATTGTGGATGTAAGGCTTCTTGATGGCTCAAGAGTGAATATAGTATTGCCTCCTGTTTCTTTAAATGGTCCAGTAATAACAATAAGAAAATTTCCTAAGACTCCTATGACTATGGATAAGCTTATTGATATAGGCTCTGTAAGTGTAGAAGCTGCAAATTTTCTGAGAATGCTTGTTGCTGCCAGATACAATATTTTTATAAGTGGTGGCACTGGCAGTGGAAAGACTACATTCCTTAATGTATTGTCTAATTATATTCCGCCAGATGAAAGAATAATTACAATAGAGGATTCAGCAGAGTTACAGATACAGGGTATTCCAAATCTTGTAAGGCTTGAAGTGAGGAATGCTAATGTTGAAGGAAAAAATGCAGTTACAATACGTGACCTGCTTAAGTCAGCGTTACGTATGAGGCCAGACCGGATTATTTTAGGAGAAGTCAGGGATGCTGCTGCATGTGAGCTGTTAAGTGTTATGAATACAGGACATGATGGCAGCATTAGCACAGGACATGCCAATAGTACATTAGATATGCTTAGCAGGCTTGAAACGCTTGTGCTTATGGGGATGGATATACCACTGTTAGCAGTAAGAAACCAGATTGCTTCTGCTATTGATATAGTTGTACAGCTTGGAAGGCTTAGGGACAAATCCAGGAAAGTACTTGAAGTGGCAGAAGTAACAGGTGTAAAAAACGGAGAGATAACAGTACAGCCAATATATAAGTTTGTTGAAACAGGTACTGGTGTCCAGGGAAAGATAAAAGGTGAACTGCGTGCTACAGGCAATGGGCTTCTTAATACTAGTAAACTTGCACATGCAGGCCTGCTGGATGAATTTATATTGTAGAGGAGTTATTTTGGGAAAACAACAAAGCAAAGTTATAATAAATAAAGAATTGTTAAAAGCATTTGCTATGGGGTTTATTAAAGCATTTATACTTTTATTCCTATTTTACAAATCACTCGCACTTTCATCTGTTTTAGCTGTAGTTTATGGAATTGTTAATATTAAATTTTATAAAAAGAAGTATCTGGAGGAATGGCGCTGGCAGATGAATTTAGAATTCAGGGAAGTTATGGTTGCTGTTTCATCAGCATTAAATGCAGGTTATTCAGTTGAAAATTCGTTTAAAGAAGCCGAAGAAGATTTAGTGCTTCTATATGGAAGTAATTCTGTAATGGTTAAAGAGCTTGACAAAATTAATTCCCAGATTATGCTTAACAGACCGCTTGAAACTGTACTTACGGAATTTGCACAATATTGTAAAGTTGAGGATATTAGTAATTTTGCAGAAGTATTCCATACAGCAAAGCGTACAGGTGGAAATCTTATTGAAACAGCAAGGTCAACTGCTGATAAGATTAGCAGCAAAATAGAAACCAGCCGTGAAATAAGGACAATGGTAGCAGGCAAAAAGATGGAAGGAAGGATTATGGCTTATATACCATTGGGAATAATAGTTTATTTCTGGATAAGCTCACCAGGATTTCTTGATTGTCTTTATGCTTTAAGCGGAAGGCTTTTTATGACTGTATTGTTAGTAATTTATTTAGCAGCATTTAAGTGGAGTGAAAGGATAGGTGGCATATCTGTTTAAAATAATTACATTATCCTGTTGTAGTATCTTTCTTATATTGATTGTTGCTTTTATCCAGGTTAATTTTAAAAAAAGTAAAGCAAGTACAGGGAAACTGCCAGGTGTGGACAATATATTTATAAAAAGGGTTTACCCTGCGGCAGCAAGCATACATAGCTTTTTAAAAAACAAACTGCACTTATCCTTGAATAGCAATAAGGTTGAAGATATTAAAAAAATTTATACAGGACTTGATAGCAACAGTGCAGAAAAGCTATATTCCTGCAATCTGTTTTCAATAATTATTGTTATAGTTATTTGCACAATTTTGCTAGTAATGGTTATTATTGTAGCACCTGTTAAAGAAAGTATCCTTGAAAGCGGGTATTTTATAGAAAGAGACATACCAGAAGGAAACAACAAAGAAACAAAACTTGGTGTTTCAATTGATGGGGAAGAACGGGAAGTAACAGTTGGCATACCAGCAAGAAAATATAATGATAATGAACTGGAAATTAAATTTAAAGAGGCCATGGAGTATACCAGAAAAAATTATCTTGGAGAAAACAAGTCATCAGAAAAAGTAAGCAAAAGTTTAAATCTTGTTTCTTATATACCAGATAATGCGGTAAATATATCATGGGAATATGATACAGGTAATATAGTAAACACAGATGGTACGCTTGAACGTTCACAAGTTACAGAGCCAGTAGTTGTACAGATAACAGCCATATTTTCATATTATGATACAGAAAGAACAATGCCACTAGAATTTACAGTCCTGCCTGTAAAGAAAAGTAACAAGGAAATAATATGGAATAAGTGGAATGAAATGTTTTCAAAGTTATCGGATTTATCAGATAGTAAGAAATTTTTACAATTACCAGCAGAAGCTGATGGAAAGAAAGTTTCATATAAAGTTCCAGAAAAAAATTATATTCTGCCAGTTATTTTGTCAGGGACGATAATTATTGCACTTATACCAGTAATTACTGGCGGCAGGTTAAATGAAAATATAAAGCAGAGAGAGCAGGAGCTTCGTATTGATTATCCTGGGTTTGTAGAAAAATTTGTGCTTTTAATTAGTGCAGGGCTTAACTGTAAAGGTGCATGGTACAGAATGGCAGAAGAATATAAAAGAAAACTACAGGATGGAGGGAAAAAACGCTATCTTTATGAGGAAATGCTACTAACGGAAAGACAGATGGAAAATGGCATGAATGAAGCAAAAGCTTATGAGCTTTTTGGAAGGAGGACTGGGCTTTTAAAATATATGAAGTTTAGCACGCTGCTTGTCCAAAACTTAAAAAAAGGTCCAGCAGACCTTTTAAGAATACTTGAATATGAAGCGGATGATGTATTAAAGGAGAGGCGTGAAAATGCCAAGATACTTGGAGAGCAGGCAGGAACAAAACTTTTAATGCCAATGGTTATTATGATGGCAGAAGTGTTTGCAATAATAATATATGCTGCTTTCCAGAATATGTAGAAAGGAGATGGTATTTTGGTTAAATGGTTAAAGGCTTTCTGGTATGAGGAGAACGGGGTTGGAATTATTGAAATAATTCTTATATTAGTTATTCTTATTATGCTAATTGTTATCTTCAGGGAAAAAATCCAGGAAATAGCGAAAAAAGCATTTTCCAATATAAGCAGTGATGCTGATAAAGTGAACAAAAGCCTTAATATAAAATGACAAGCCATGTATTAATTGATTACTAATTTTACATAAGAAAGGGGCATATATATCAAAAAGGGAAGTATAACAGTATTTTTAACATTTATTTTTGTTATAATGCTTTCGCTTGTTACTGCATTTATAGAGCATGTACGTGTTATTACATCTGAGGCTTATGTAACTGTAGCATCTGGCAATGCTGTTGAAATGATATTTGGCAATTATAATAAAGAATTGTATGATGAATATGGTTTATTTGCATATGGTGGGTATAATGGTATAGGATTATCAGATTTTGAAGCGGATTTGGAAAAAATTGTCAATAAGAATCTGGAATATAAACCTGATGGAACTTTAAAAACATATTCTAATCTATACAGGTTAAAAGATATTTCATGTGAAACAGGTAATTATTATACGCTTGATGAAGATAAAGTATTTCTAGGACAGATATCAGACTATATTATTACATCTGCTGCAAGTAATATAAAAGGCTATTTCCAAGGAAAGGGAAGAAATGATAAAGGTATTTCACTGGATGGTTTATTGGATGAAGCAGAAAAGTATGAAAGCGGGGCTTATGATACAGACAACAGAGTGGAAAGTGGAAGCGGCAGCAATAATGATGGTGGAAAAAAGAATCAAAAACCATCAGAAAAAGAACTTGATGGTCAGTTAAAAAATGATTCTGCTGGTGGTAATCCACTAAAAGCCTTAAAAAATCTTATTAATAATGGTTTACTATCTCTTGTTTGTGATGTTTCTAAAGTTAGTGAGGCAAAAATCCAGGCATCAGACCAAAAAATTTATTCTAAAGAAAAAGAGGATGATATTTCTTCTGTTGCCAGATTTTTTAAATCGCTTCTGGAAGAAGATGAAAGCCAGGAGTTAGACCAAGACAAGCTTTTAGAACAGGCAAAATCAGAAAGTAATGCAGATAAGTTAAAATACATTTACTATGCTGAAGATGTTTTATCATCATATGTTGATAGTGAATTTAAGACCGTGCATTACGGACTGGAGTACCTTATTGCAGGCAGGCAAACAGAAAAAGAAAATCTTGCATATATTGCCAGAAGGCTGCTTATTATACGTACCCTTGCTAATATGCTTTATGTTAGTGCAAATGCATCGTTCCAGTCAAAAAGCCTTGCAACAGCAACAGCTATTGTTGGTTTTACAGGAGTTGTGCCATTAATTACCGGAATGCAGTGGTTAATTCTTACAATACTTGCATTTGAAGAGGCATGTATAGATGTAACTGCGCTTATGTCAGGCAAAAAAGTTCCGTTAATAAAAAGTCCAGCAAATTTTAAGATGAGGTATGAAGAAATATGTTCTGTATCACATAGCTTTTTTAAGAAAAAGGGGAAGTCTTATCCAGAAGCTAGTGGAGGAGTAATTTCTGCTGATATTTCTTATAAGCAGTATTTATTATTACTTGAACTACTGGTTTCAAAAGAGAAGTTAAAAAACAGGCTTATTGATATTATCCAGTTTGATTTAAGAGAGCGTTTTAACCAGACGTTTGAGTTTGGGGATTGTATCTGTGCAGCTGGATGTATTACAAATTATAATATACCTTATGCATTTTCTTATATTGGCAATAGTTTATTTAGCAAAATAAAAACAAAAGAAGCAAACAGAAGTGTAACAGTTAGTTACAGTTATATTGGTGATGTGTGTGAATAAAAACGGGAGGTGTAAATGGATATAAAAACATACTGGGGTGTCTTTTATGCAGGAAACAGCAGAACAAAAAAATATAAAATCTTACAAAATATTAGGATTGCTCCCCGGCATAACTTGGAATATACAGGTAAAGACACAATGTGTAAATGGCATTCCTTTGTGTTTTTATATAAAAAAAGCGGTTCAATAACTGTTGAAGCATCTTTTTGCGTACCAATATTTTTTCTTGCACTGTTTTCATTGTTTTATATTTTCCAATGCCTGTACAGAATAAATTGCATCCAGGATAACCTTGCTGACAGTGCAAGGGAATATGCTGCTTTTGGAACAAAAGCTGGGGCAGTAACAACGCTTGCGGATGAAAAGGTTTTTATAAAATATGATGAGGATGCAGATATACCAGTATGCCATGTTTCGTATAAAATGAAAATACCTTTTCTTGGTACAGAAATATTCCAATTAAATTTTTACCAGCAGATGGCTATAAATAGTTTTTCTGGAATTAGTATGGCAGATACCGGTGGAAGTGATGAAGATACAGATTATGTTTATATTACAAAAAGTGGCAGGGTATACCATTGTGACAGGGAATGTACATATCTAAAGCCAAGTGTCAGAGAGATACAAGGTAAGAATGCATCATCAAAACGCAATTCTTCAGGAGCTAAATATAAGCCATGTGAAAAATGCTGCCATGGTATTGAGGCGGGAAATTTAGCAAGGGTTTATATTACAACGTATGGTGACAGGTATCATAAAATCCCAGTATGCCCTAAAATTAAAAGAGATATAAGAAGGGTTAAAAAATCAGAAATAAATAAACTGCCTGCATGTAGCAAATGTGGAACAGGTTAAATTTAATGGAGGAGAAAAATATAGATAACAATATTTTATTATATATTATATTAGGAACAGCTTTAATTATATGTACAGTTACAGATTTAAAATATAAAGAAATATATATGCCAGTTGTTGCTGCTGGATTGCTGCTGGTTCTATGTTTTCATATATGGCGGCAGGATTTCCAGCTTAAAGATATAGCAGGTGCAGTTATTGTTTTTATGTTCTTTATGGCATCTTCGGCTGCCAGCAGGGGACAGCTTGGGACTGGGGATGCTTTTCTGTTTGCACTGACAGGTCTGGGATTAGGGGTTATGGTAAATATTTTTATAATTATGTTTAGTTTAATACTGGCATTTTTCGCAGCGGTATTTCTTGTTTTAGTGAAACACAAGCCAAAGAATTATGGGATACCACTTGCACCATTTGTATTAAGTTCATTTATTATTTATGTAGCAGGGTTGTATATTCCATTATAATTTAAAAAGGGAAAGAGGGCAGGAACATATGGAATTAAGAAAAAAGCTGTTGTCCGGGAATCTTATTAGAAAAAAATTTTTTAATAACAGATTGTGTTATAAAGCGTTTAGAATGAAAGGAAGTTATACTGTGGAAGCGGTATTTGTTGTACCTATAATATTAGGGCTTATATTTGCTATGATATATGTAATATTTTATTTACATGATAAGGTTGTTGTTTATTGTAATATGCAACAGGCAGTTGTCCATGTAGCAGAAGGGAGAAAGGAATATAAAAACAATGAAGAGTGGCAACAGGATATGCAAGAGGGTTTATGGATATTCCAGGTTGTATCAGGTGCGGTAAATAAGGACAAAATGTATATAAAGTCAGAAACAGCAGTGGAATGCAGCCTTAATATACCAGTAATTGGTTATTTTATAGGCAGCAGACAAGAGATAAAAGCAGAAGATAAATATCTGGCAATACATCCAGAGTTTATTATAAGGGCAAAAGATATTATTAAAAGTTGATTGGGGTAAAAATATTGGATAAACGTATATACCATGACAGCAGAGTGTCATACCTGGTAATTGACCCTGGAACAGATATTGCCACTTCACTTTCAATGAATATGATAAAAAATAATAAAATACAAGGGCTTTTAGATATGGAGTGCCGCAATACTGATAATAAAATGGAGCTGTATTATGGAATCCAGGGGATGCAGTGCCTGAAAGAATATATTGGTGAATACAATATAAGTTATAATTTAGCCAGGCAGTTATATCTGGATATTGCGCATATGGTTTTAAATGGAGAGGAATTTTTATTAAGTGAAAATTCATATGTAATGGATTTAGAATATATATTCTGGGATAAGAAAAATAAGAGAATAAAATTTTGCTGTATACCCGAATGGCAAGGTGATTTCCAGGCAGATATAAAAAAGCTTACAGAAGAACTTATTGAATGCATTTGCCATAATGATAAAAACGCAGTGGAATTTATTTATGGAATATATGGTTTAATAACAGATAATGGGTTTATTATATCAGATATAAAGTCTTATATTAAAGAGTTTAAACCTGGTGCAGTAAATAGTGCAGGGTATTGTGATAAAAGGCAAAGGAATATACCTGTGGCAGATGACAGTGGAAAAATACAATGTACAAATGAAGAAAACATAGCAGATGGAAATATAATTATGACAGACAGAAAAAATACAAAAGAAATTATGCATAAAAAATATATATTATGTGCTGATAAGGCTTCATTACCATTTAAAGTAAAGGAAAAGAGAGAGATAAATGTATATTTTGAGGATATATGTAAAAGAATTGATGAAAGTCATTTAGAAACTAGTGTGGGAAGAAACAGTGATTGTAATTTAATATTGCCGGCTAGCTTTGTAAGCCGGCATCATGCCATATTTTATATAGAAGATGAAGATATTTATATAGAAGATTTAAGCTCTGCTAATGGTACTTTTATAAATGATGGAAAAATACCAGCAAATGTAAAAATATTGTGTAATGTTAATGATGTTATTTCATTTGCTGGCATTAAATGGAGGTTGTCTTATAAATAAACTTACCTGATTACTGCGGAAATATTTTTGTACTTATCTTTATAGCCATTCTTGGTTAATTCAGTTTTTAAGCCGCCTGGGCGGTTTGGGGAAAAGCTGAATTTATATAAATTATATTCGCCTGCCTGGTATTTAAAATCTGTACCATTGTCCTGGTAATGCATGTAATAACAAGAATTGTTTGTGTACTGGGAAGGGTTTCCGTTGTATTCTGAAGGATAAAACTCTATAACCAGCCTGCGTGTATTTTCTATATCCAGGTTTGGAATATCAGGATATGTTGGCAGTATACTTCCGCCTTTTATAAATACTGGGCATATGTCAAGTGGTGCATGATATAAAATATAACGGCCGCCTTTAATGCGTTTGCCGCTTTTATAATCAACCCATATACCTTTTGGAAGGTAAACACTGCGTACTGAAACCCCTGGGCTGGTAACAGGTGCAACAAGTATGCTGTTCCCAACTAAATATTCATCATTGCATGTTTTAACATTTTGGTCATTTTCATATTCCATAACAAGCGGGCGCAGCATTGGGATACCTGTAAGGCTTTCTTCATAACATAAATCATACAGATATGGAATAAATTTATAGTGTAATTTAACATATTTGCGGTAGATATCCAGAGTGTTTTTATTAAATGCCCAAGGTTCCTGGCGGCGTGTCATTTTAGCACTATGGTTTCTGAATAAGGGTGAAAAACAACATGCTTCAATCCAGCGTGATAAAAGTTCAGGGGTAGTATTAGAGCCGAACCCGCCTATATCTACACCACAGAATGGCAGTCCTGACATACCAAGGTTAAGCATCTGTGGGATGGCAAGTTTAAGATGTGTCCATATGCTCTGGTTATCGCCTGTCCATACAGTAGTATATTTCTGTGAACCGCTGTAACAAGCACGTGTTATAACGAAAGGACGCTTATGGCTGTTTTCCTTTAAACCATTATATGTTGCCTCTGCCATAAGGTGTCCATATACATTGTGTATTTCTTTATGTGTGTAGTTTTTATTATCACCTGGAAATATTATACTGTCTGGAAGAGGTCCATTAAAACTTGCTGGTTCATTCATATCATTCCATATGCCGGATATGCCATTGTCAATCAGGAATTTTGTTTTTTCCCCCCACCATTGGCGTACTTGTGAAGAAGTGAATGCAGGGAAAACAGAATCACCTGGCCATACGGCATTGTGGTATGTTTCACCGTTTTCTGTTGTAGCAAAGTATTTGTTATTAATTCCTTCATCATACATATAATAACCTTCTTCTGCTTTTACACCAGGGTCAATTATTGAAACAAGTTTTATACCATCTTGTGAAAGCTTATTGCTTAAATTGCCAAGGGACGGAAAACGTTCATTGCTGCTGGTAAAAACTTTGTACTTGTCCATATAGTCAATATCAAGGTGTATTGCATCACAAGGAATATTATATTTTTTAAAGCTGTCTGCCATCTCCAGGACTTCATTTTCAGATGAATAACTCCAGCGTGACTGGTGGTAACCTAAAGTCCATAATTGTGGGAGAGGGCTGCGGCCTGTAAGGGAAGTATAATTCCTTATAATTTCCTTTATGCTTTGTCCATATATAAAGTAATAGTCAAGTTCACCATCAGTAACAGCAAATGAATAACTGCCTGCATCTGAGCAGCCGAAGTCAAAATATGATTTATACGTATTATCAAGAAATATGCCATAAGTACAGTTTGGGCGGTGTACTATAAAAAATGGAACTGATTTATAAAGTGCACGGAAGACCGGGTTTTCTACATGTGGGTCAGGGTTATCAGAATTCCACATAATATAGTTATAGCCCTTTTTGTCCAGGAAGCCGGTTTTATCACCAAGACCATAGAATACTTCATTGCCTGTAAGTTTTTTAGTAATTTTATATTTAAATTGCATATTAGAAGTATCTGATATATGGCCTTCCTGCATAAGTTGTGCGGTTTCTTCTTCAGACAGGCTGTCTGCTATATTATTAGTATCTTCAATATCAGAGCATATAAGGCGGCCGTTTTTATTATAAATGTCAATATGGAGTGATTTTTTGATTTTCAATGTGACGCAGTTAGTAGCCGCAGTTATAGAATGTTTGTTGCTGGATATATCAAAACTGCCAGGTGTTTCAGGCATGTTCTCTATTGCAAAAGAATGGCTTTTATAGTTTTCTATGCCAGGTACAGTATGGATTCTTATTATATTATCTGTAATAGCATCAATATGCAAAGAGGAATTACCAGGCAGTTTATCATTTTTTATTGTAACTGATGAATTTTTGTGTTTGACATTGAATTTCATATTATAGCTCCTTTCAATAATACGTTTTATATGTTTATTGAAATAATACAAATTTAATACAGATTTGTAAATACAAAATAGTAAAATTATTTATTATACTGCTATAATATGTTTTTTATTTACCAGGAAAACCTGCGTTAATTTTAAGGCAGGGCTTTTAAGCAGTAGCAGGAGTCCTGGTTTTTAATTTAGAATGTTAAAAAGCAGCAAGGAGATTATTTTGCCCTGTATACCCAGATATAATTTTTATTTGAATATTATTGGATTTTCTATATATTCAGTTTTGATTACTATATAAGGATATGATGCCTTGTTTGAGACATCAGCATCTTTTCCAGGGCCAGATAAATCTGTATCAAATACTAGATTATCATCTGAAATATAGAAATCATTAACTACAATACTATAGTTTGAGGTTTCCTGTGTGCCATAGCCCTTTACTACATATAAGTATGATCCATCACTATAACTAAGTTCAAATGGATTTTTACGGCGCTCTTTTATTAGTTTTTTTAGGTCTTTTGGTATATCACTTTCAGTAACTACTGTAAAATCAACAGATGAAGTTTTTTTCTCTTCCTTTTTTTCACATCCTATAGTAAAATAGAATGGTGATATAAGGAGAAAAATAAGAAAACTTAGTTTTATATACTTAAAAAGAAGTTTTTTCTGGCTGCGCATAATGTCCTGCCCTTGTTATATTTTGTAATATATTTATGATTAAATAAACAAAATATGCATATAAACTGGATTATTCACCAGTTTTGCACGTTTTTTGTGCAAAATGTGTACATAATCAGTGCTGAAAGCACTGCTAGTTACTATGAACAGCGTAGCTGTGAATAGTAACAAATTTATGAAACGGACGTGTTTAATTATGGCAGACTCATTGCTTTTTAGCCTGTTGTGTTATATAATACTTATATTATGCATAGTAGAGATGTCAGCATTAGGAGGAAATAAGATGAAGGAATTAAACAAAGAAGAATTTAAAAAGGAGATTGCGGATTACTTAAAGGTACTTTTCCGTAAATCGATAGACGAAGCTGATGACCAGCAGAAATTCCAGGCTGTTTCATATGCAGTAAAGGATTTTGTTGTTGACCAGTGGATGTCTACACATAAAACATATGAGGAAGAGGATGTAAAAACAGTATATTACCTGTCTATGGAATTTCTTACAGGAAGGGCTTTAGGCAATATTATTATTAACCTTAAAGGTAATAAGGCTATTAAAGAAGCTATAGAAGAAATGGGAATGAATCTTGATATAATTGAGGATGAGGAGCCAGATGCTGCACTTGGCAATGGTGGCCTTGGGCGTCTTGCTGCATGTTTCCTTGATTCACTTTCAACACTTGGATATCCTGCATATGGATGTGGGATACGTTATAAATATGGCATGTTTAAACAGGTTATTGAAAACGGTTACCAGATAGAAAAACCCGATGACTGGCTTAAGCATGGCAACCCATTTGAAATTAAACGTCCTGAGTATGCAGTTGAAGTGAAATTTGGTGGTTATGTTTCGATACGCAAAGATGAATGTGGGCGTGATAAGTTTATACAGGAAAATTACCAGTCAGTAAGGGCTGTGCCATATGACCTGCCTATTGTCGGATATAATAATAATGTAGTAAATACATTACGAATCTGGGATGCAGAGGCTGTTGACACATTTAATCTTGATTCATTTGATAAGGGTGATTACCAGAAAGCTGTTGAACAGCAGAACCTTGCACGTACAATATGTGAGGTGCTTTATCCAAATGATAACCATATTGCAGGTAAGGAACTAAGGTTAAAACAGCAGTATTTCTTTGTATCTGCAAGTGTACAGAGAGCTATACTTAAGTACATTGAGAAGCATGATGATATCCGCAAGCTTCATGAGAAGGTATGTTTCCAGCTTAATGATACACATCCTACAGTAACAGTAGCAGAACTTATGCGCATATTAATGGACGATTATAACCTATCATGGGATGAAGCATGGGATGTTACTACTAAGACATGTGCTTATACAAATCACACTATAATGTCAGAAGCACTTGAAAAATGGCCTTTAGAACTGTTCTCAAGGCTGCTTCCAAGGATTTACCAGATTATTGAAGAAATTAACCGCAGATTTATAATTAAGATACAAACATCATATCCTGATGATTACAGCAAAGTTGAAAAAATGGCAATAATTTATGATGGACAAGTTAAAATGGCACATCTTGCAATTGCGGCAAGCTTTTCTGTAAATGGTGTGGCAAGGCTTCATACAGAAATCCTTAAGAACCAGGAACTTAAAGATTTTTACCAGATGATGCCTGAAAAGTTTAATAATAAGACAAATGGCATTACACAGAGAAGGTTTCTGCTTCATGGAAATCCTTTGCTTGCTGGATGGGTTACAAAGAAAATTGGAAGTGAGTGGATAACAGACCTTAGCCATATAAATGAATTGTCAGCATATGTTGATGACAGTCTTAGCCAGAAAGAGTTTATGAATATTAAATACCAGAATAAAGTAAGGCTTGCAGAATATATTAAGGAGCATAATGGCATTGAAGTCAACCCACGTTCAATATTTGATGTACAGGTTAAGCGTCTTCATGAATATAAGCGCCAGCTTCTTAATATACTTCATGTAATGTACTTATATAATGAACTTAAGAAAAACCCAGGAATGGATTTTTATCCAAGGACATTTATATTTGGTGCAAAGGCTTCGGCTGGCTACAGACGTGCAAAAGCCATAATCAAGCTTATTAACAGTGTTGCCAGTGTAGTTAATAATGATAAAGACATTAACGATAAGATTAAAATTGTATTTATTGAAAATTACCGTGTATCTAATGCAGAAATTATATTTGCTGCTGCTGATGTATCTGAGCAGATTTCTACTGCAAGCAAAGAAGCTTCCGGAACAGGAAATATGAAATTTATGCTTAATGGTGCTCTTACTTTAGGTACAATGGATGGTGCTAATGTTGAAATAGTAGAAGAAGCCGGTGAGGAAAATGCATTTATCTTCGGTCTTTCCTCTGATGAAGTAATTGCATTTGAGCATAACGGGCAGTATAACCCAAGGGAGATTTATAATACGGATTCGGAAATACGTGCAGTACTTACACAGCTTGTAGATGGGACATATTCTCCAGGAAATTCAGAAGAATTCCGTGAGATTTACAGTTCACTTCTTGAAAATACAGGCGGCAGCCCGGCTGATATGTATTTTATACTTAAAGACTTCCGTTCATATGCAGAAGCACAGAAAAAGGTGGAACAGGCTTACCGCGATACAACAGGCTGGGCACGTTCTGCAATGTTAAATGTGGCTAAATGTGGCAAGTTCTCATCAGACAGGACTATTGAAGAATATGCAAAAGATATCTGGCATCTTTCAAAAGTTAAAGTTGATTTACAGAATTAATTTATAATATATAAGCCAGGCTTTTACATGTTATTTAAGCTTTTATTGCATAGGTATATGTATTTGCATGGCTTGTGTGGATGTTGGATTGGGACAGGGTAGTTAAAATATTAATAAAATTTCCAGAGTGTGTTACATATAATTATGTTATTGTGTTATATGTGGCACACTCTTGTTAATACACAGAAATAAAGAAAATATCATGAATTAAGAAAGGCAGTGCATAATAATGAAAACAAAACAAATTGTTGGGATAGCAATAACTTGCCTTATTATAATAGCAACAGGGCTGGCAGGAATATTGTCTAATGTGCTGGGTAACAGGGTAATAGAAGCCCAGAATAAAGCTAAAAGGGGAATAATAGATGAAATGCTGTCAACGCAAGTTAATAAAGTTGATTTGCCATCAGATGATTTTATAGGAGTTATTAATATTGAAGGAACTATAGGACCGTCTTCTGCTGGAAGCTGGGCATCTTCTTCAGTATACAACCATGATTTGTATATGAGTTATATAAGCCAGATGGAAACAGCTAGCAATAATAAGGGCATTTTGCTTTATGTAGACAGTCCAGGCGGGGCAGTTTACCAAAGTGACGAAATATACCTTAAACTTATGGAATACAAAGAGATAACCGGCCGTCCAGTATGGGCTTACTTTGCTGGGCAGGCATGTTCTGGAGGTTATTATATTTCAATGGCAGCAGATAAGATTTATGCAAACAGGAACTGTTGGACAGGGTCAATAGGTGTAATAGTTTCGCTTTTAAATTGTAAGGGGCTGTATGATAAACTTGGCATTAAAGAGGTTGATATTACAAGCGGGGAAAATAAATCTATGGGTTCGGCTGGCCTTGACATAACAAAGGAACAGCAGAAAATATTCCAGAGCCTTGTGGATGAGGCATATGACCAGTTTATAGATATTGTATGTAATGGGCGCAGCATGGATGAGGAGACTGTAAGAGATATAGCGGATGGAAGGATATATTCAGCAAAGCAGGCACTTAAAAATGGCCTTGTGGATGAGATAGGGCTGTTTGAAGATGCTAAAGCGGATTTTGCTGCAGCAGAGGGGCTTCCGGATAACGTAAAGTTTTTTGCCCCAGATAATAAACTTTCAGGTTTTATGAGCTCAATATTTAGTGCTGCTGAAAAGATAATACCAAAGTCTGAAAGCAGCCTGGTGGATGATATTATAAGAAATAAAGGAAAAGGGGTGCTTATGTATTATGCAGGATAATACAGACAATCTGGTATATGCAGGCTTTTTTGTACGGCTGGCAGCATATCTTACAGATATGGCAATAATATCTGTAGTCCTGCTGGCAGTGCGTTTGCCTGTATGGTTTACCAGGATTTTTGACGCACAGAATATTTTAGTAAAGGATCTGGTTTTTGAATATTCACTTGCAGATATATTATTTTATGTATTAACAGCAACATATTTTGTGCTTCTGACATATTTTACAGGTTCAACTATTGGGAAAAAGCTTTTTAATATAAAAGTTATTTGTGCTGAGAAACGTCATTTTACATTTTTTGAAATACTGTTCAGAGAAACATTTGGCAGGTTTCTTTCAAAGGTAATAATATATATAGGGTATATAATTGCAGGTGCAGACAGGCAGAAAAGGGGGCTTCATGACTGGCTTAGCGATACCTGTGTTGTATACTGCCATGAAAAAAAAGTTTATAATAGCCAGACTATAAGTTATAATAACCAGTCCAGGAATTATAACAATGGGTCTTTAAACTATAATAATCCGGATGGCAGTAATGTGATGCATAATGGGGAAACAGGTAATATTAAGAATAGTTTGTGACAACAAATAATAATAAAATTCCAAAATGGCAAATAAATAAAAATGAATAAAAGAGAAATATCTGTTAAGAATATTAGCAGATACTATTACAGCATTCTGGTACGTATCAGGATGCTGTTTTTTCAAATAAGAGGAAAACTAGAATGGAGGGTTATTATGTTTGAAGAGAAGGATTCATTTTGGAAGAAAAAAGGGTTTTACCTGGCGGTGTGTACTGCGCTGGTTTGTGTGCTTGGAATAGGCACAGTGTATTACAGGATGAATTATAAAAGCAATAATGGCAAAAACCTTTTTGCAGATTCTGCAACATCTGAACCTGTTACAACTAGCGGGGCTGCAGGAGGATCAGCAATTAATAGCAATAACAGTGTAACAGGTAAAAGCAGCACTGAACCAAATGTAAGTGTGGCACAGAACAATGTTTCTAATACAACAGGACAGCCGGCAGGCAATACAACAGAAGGAAACCAGTCAAGCAAGGCAGATGAAAAGAAAACAGATAAGGAAAGCAAAACAACAGACAAACCTGTTATGAAAACCAGCATAAATGATAAAGAAAAGAATAGTGGCAAGCACGAAGCAAAGACAGCAAGTTCTAAAAAGAAAACAAAGAAACCAGAAGATAATAGTTCAGTTGCTGCTATGTCTGAAACAGGTGTTAAAAATAAATTTGATATGGAAAAAGGGCTTCTCTGGCCTGTAAGCGGTGATGTAATATTAAAATTCAGTATGAGCAATACGGTATATTTTAAAACACTTGCACAATATAAGTGTAATCCTGCTGTTATAATAGCCTCAGAAGAAGGGACAAATGTTAAAGAGGCAGCGGGCGGCACAGTTACTAAAGTTACACATTCTGATGAACTTGGAAATATGGTAACAGTGGATATAGGCAGTGGGTATACATTGACATATGGCCAGTTAAAGGATATAAGTGTTAAAGAGGGGCAGACAGTAAAAGAGGGCGATACAATAGGAAAAGTTGCAAAGCCAACAAAGTATTACAGCGAGGAAGGAAGCAATTTATATTTCCAGGTAATGGAAAAAGATAAATCTGTTGATCCATTATTATTGTTAAGATAAATTATAAAATAAATGCTTAAAGTTAAAATCCTGGTTGCTTTTAATTAGACAGCAACTGGGATTTAGTCTAAGGAAGTTTACTACTATATATGCGCTAGGAATAAGCAGGAACAGGGACACCATCACACTTGGTAATGTTTATAAAATCATGCAGAATTTTGGAAAGCTGTATGTTATAATGAGTGATGAGGAAAAGAAAAGCCTTATCGTCTGTCTTATTAAAGAAATCCAGATATACCTGGATGGCGGACCGAAGATGCCATTAAAGCTGGCAGAGTTTAATTTTTGGATTTATATTGACGGCAGGGAGGTAAGGAAAGTTTTGTGGGAAGGGGATATTTATGATATTTGATACACATACGCATTATAGTGACCAGAGGTTTGATAATGACAGGAACAGCCTTCTTATGTCAATGGAAGAAAATGGAATTGGAAATATTGTTGAAGTGGGGGCTGGAATAAAGTCAACAAAAGAGGCGGTAAAACTTTCAGAGGAATATAGTTTTATATATGCTGCTGTAGGAATACACCCATATGAAACAGCAGATATTAAAGAAGAAGATATGGAATGGCTTAAATCACTGGCATTAAAGGAAAAGGTTGTTGCAATTGGTGAGATTGGGCTTGACTACCATTATGATAAGCCTTCCAGGCAAATACAGCAAAAGTGGTTTATACGCCAGCTTGAAATTGCAAAAGAAACAGAGCTTCCAGTAATTATACATAGCAGGGATGCAGCAGAAGATACATTAAATATAATGAAAACTTTTTATCAAGCTAATGTACAGGAAACTTATGGTGTAGTACATTGTTTTTCTTATAGCCCGGAAATTGCAAAGATATATATTAATATGGGTTTTTATCTTGGTATTGGAGGTGTAGTTACATTTAAGAACAGTAAGAAACTTATAAATGTAGTGTCCCAGATGCCGTTAGACAGGCTTGTGCTTGAAACAGATGCACCATATCTGACGCCAGAACCTGACAGAAATAAAAGAAACAGTTCACTAAATCTTAAATATGTTGTGGAAAAAATTGCAAAAATTAAGGGCATGACACAACAAGAAGTTATAAATATAACAGAAAAAAATGCAAGGGAATTATACAGGCTGTAATTACAAGGTATGTTCCAGGTATCCTGTTTAATATTATACAATTTAAACAGGATACCTGGAAGTATGTCTGTATTTTTGGTATTACATTAAATAGTATCCATTATTTCTTTTATATAATCTTTAATTATTATTGCTGTTTTATCTATGCCAAGATGGCTGCTGTTAATACATAAATCGTAAAGCCTTGAGTCACCCCATTTGCCATTTGAATAATGGTTATGGTACTGTTTCCTGTGTTTATCATGCCTTTTAATTTTAGCAGCAGCATCTGCTTCGCTTAAATGGTATTTATCCATAATACGTTTTAATTTAACTTCATAATTACCAAGTATAAAAACAGAAATCAAGCCCTTTCTGTCTTTTAATACAGTTTCTGCACATCTGCCAACAATAACAAATGATTCACCTGTATCTGCTTTTTCACGTAAATAATCAAACTGCATTTCTGCAATTATTTCCTCAATGGAATTAGTATATGCACCTACTCTTCTGGAACTAAAAAGTTTTTTTGGCTTTTCGTCATATTTTTCAAGATATTCAACATGGATATCTTTATCCTTTGAAATATCATCTAACATATTCCTGTCATAAAGTTTAAGCCCTAAGTCCCTGGCAATATTCTCTGCAATTTCATGTCCAGCGCTTCCATATTCACGGCTTATTGCTATAATTATCTGTTTATCCATTAAAATCCTCCTTAATTAACAATATCTTATAAATATAACAAGCATTGATATTGTTATTACTATAATAGTCGCAGGTGCGGCTGATTTACAGTATTTACCCCAGCCAATAATGTAACCATTTTTAGCTGCTACAGATGTTCCAACTACGTTAGCAGAAGCACCAATTGGTGTAGCGCTTCCTCCTATATCTGTCCCCATAGATAATGCCCATGCAAGTGTTTCAATATTAACTCCTGTTGTTGCTGAAAGGCTTTTTATAATAGGTATCATTGTAGCAGCAAATGGAATATTGTCAACGAATGCACTTGCTATTGCAGAAATCCATATAATAATTGCTACCATAAGTTTTAAATTACCGCCGCTGATATCACCTATAAAGTTAGCAACTATCTTAAGTATTCCTGTTTCTTCAAGCCCGCCAACAACTGCAAATAAGCCTATAAAGAACAGGAGAGTTTTATAGTCAACTTTTTTTAATAATCCAAATGCGCCTGTGCCAGCGGCAACAAGGGTGACAATAGCTACAGTTGTGCCAATAAATGCAACTGTAAGCCCAGTCTGTGCATGTGTTACAAGTAGTACAACAGCACATCCAAATATAATGCTGCTTATTATAAAATCTCTTTTATTAGTAATAGCATCTTTTGGATCTGGTATTGCTGATAAATCAATATCTTTTGATGAGTCAGCAGCCATTGTCCTTCCAAATACAAAATAGAAGTAAATAATTACAAAAACAAGGCTTATTGCTGCAATAATGCCAGTGTTAGTTAAAAAGTCAGAAAAAGAGAGTTCAAGGGATGTCCCTATAATGATATTTGGCGGGTCTCCGCACATTGTAGCAGAGCCTCCAAGGTTTGCACAGAAAATTTCTGATAAAATCATTGGAACGGGGTTAAATTTTAATAATTTAGCGAGCTCTATTGTAACTGCTGCAAGGAATAAAATAACAGTAATGCTGTCTATAAACATTGCGAGTATAGAAGACATAAACATAAATGTAATAAATAAAGGTACAGGCTTATAATTTACCATTTTTGCAAGCTTCATACACAGCCAGCGGAAAAAACCAGCCTTTGCCATTCCTTCTACCATTACCATCATTCCAAATATAAATATAATTGTTGCCCAGTTAATTCCAGATGATTCTTCACTACTTGTGCCTGAAACATACCAGAAAGATTTAGTAATTATACTATGTAGGTTTAAAGTTTTAAAAATTGCTGAGGTGCTATGCATTGAAAGTCCAAATACCAGCAGGATGGTTAATAAACCACATCCTAATGTTACAATATGCCTTTCTATTTTTTCTGATACAATTAATAGAAACATTGCAACGAAAATAACTACTGCCAAGATTTGTGCTATCATGTTCCCTATCCCCTTTCATTTTTTTGTTATAGTGGATTTCATTTTTTATCTTGCCAACGCAAATTATAATACTCTTAAAATTTATTGTCAATAATTTTATGATTTTAAATAACAATTTAATAGGAAGAAACTATTCCGTCTTAATTGGATAGGTCTTATTCATTCATTTGTTTGTCCTGAATGATATAGATAGCTATATTTGACTTTGCACTGGAAAGTGTTATACTGTTATGTAAAGATTACAGTTGTAACATAAAAACAGCCATATTATAGTTCTGGCTGGCAGGCGTTATGGCAGCCAGTGCAGAATCAAGCAAGGAGGAAGCATGGCATCACTTGGAATACCACAGAATACTATAGAAATTTTAAAAAAATATAATATTAAATTCCAGAAACGGTTTGGACAGAATTTTCTAATAGATACACATGTTTTGGATAAAATAATAGATGCTGCTGGAGTTTCAAGTAATGATTTTGTATTAGAAATTGGGCCTGGTATAGGGACTCTTACACAATATCTTTGTGAAAATGCAAGGGAAGTAATGGCTGTTGAAATTGACAGCAGCCTTATACCAGTTCTTTCAGAAACCCTTTCAGGGTATAATAATGTTACAGTGGTTAATGAGGACATATTAAAAATAGATATTAAAAAAATTGCAGAGGAAAGAAATGGAGGCAAAGCTATTAAAGTAGTTGCTAATCTTCCGTATTATATAACAACACCTGTTATTATGGGGCTGTTAGAAAGCCATGTACCGCTTGAAAATATTACGGTCATGGTGCAGAGAGAGGTTGCACAGAGAATGCAGGCACAGCCTGGTACTAAGGATTATGGGGCATTGTCGCTGGCGGTGCAGTATTATTCTGATGCGGAGATTGTTGCCAATGTACCAGCAAACTGTTTTATACCACGTCCAGGCGTAGGTTCTGCGGTTATCAGGCTGCGTTGCCATAGCAAACCATGTGTTAATGCAGATGATGAAAATTTTATGTTTAGAATTATACGTGCATCATTTAACCAGCGGAGAAAAACATTGCAAAACGGGCTGGCAAATGACAGCAGCCTTGGTGTTAATAAAGAACAGGCTGCAGATGCTTTAAAGCAGATGGGCCTTAAAGAAACAGTAAGGGGTGAAACGTTGTCGCTTGGACAGTTTGCAGAATTTAGCAATATACTTGGAAGCATAAAATTATAGACAGCATATATAGAAAATATATGGTTATTATGAACAGCATAGCCATGAATAGTAACAATATATGTTTATAGTGAAATATAAGAGGAGGGGCAGTTATTGGACGTAGCACAAAGAATTGATGCACTCCGTATGCGTATGAAGGAAAATGGAGTTAGCATGTATTATATACCATCAAATGATTTCCATAATTCAGAGTATACAGGGGGTTACTTTAAATGCAGGGAATTTATATCAGGTTTTGATGGTTCGGCAGGTACTGTCATTGTAACAATGGAAGAGGCAGGGCTGTGGACTGATGGAAGGTATTTTATACAGGCAGAAGAACAGCTAAAAGGAAGTGGAATAAAGCTTTATAAAGCAGGGACAGAAGGTACAATTAAGATAAGGGATTATATTATAGAAAACCTTCCTGCAGGTGCTGTACTTGGTTTTGACGGAAGAACTGTGCCAGCAGCATGGGTAGAAAATATTCTGTCAAGTTTTGAGGTAACAGGTGCAAAGATTAACAGCAGCCTTGACCTTATAGGGGAAATATGGGAAGAAAGGCCACACATAAACCAAAAGCCTGCAATGCTTCTGGATATATGTTATGCTGGTGAAAAAAGGGAAGATAAAATTGCCAGGATAAGGGATTATATGCATAAACATGGCGCAGACTGCCATATTGTTACTACTCTTGATGATATAGCATGGATTTTGAATATAAGAGGAAATGATATCCATTGTAATCCTGTAGTTTTGTCATATCTTGTAATTGGAATGAAGGATATTATACTTTTTGCAGGTAAAGATGCACTGGGATGGAAAGCGGAAAATGTGCTTGCAGGTGCAGGAGTTTCTATAAAAGATTACAATGATATATATAATTATGTGGAAAGCTTCAGGTCTGGCAGCAAGATTATGCTTGATAAAAGCACTGTAAACTATTCTATAGTAAGCAACATTCCAGCAGGGGCAAAGATACTTGACCTTGTTAATCCTTCAGTATTATGGAAGGCGGTAAAAAATAATATAGAAACTGCTAATATAAGGGAAGCCCATATAAAAGATGGTGTTGCTGTTACAAAGTTTATATACTGGATAAAAAAGAATATGGGCAGAATTCCCATGTCAGAATTAAGTGTAGCGGAGAAGCTGGAAGATATAAGGAGCAAAAGCGAAAACTATGCAGGCCCAAGTTTTGATACTATAGCCGGTTTTGGAAGCCATGGGGCTATAGTGCACTATTCTGCAACCCCTGCAACAGATGTACCTGTAGAACCGGATAATCTCTTGCTGGTAGATACAGGTGGTCATTATCTTGAAGGGACAACAGATATAACAAGGACTCTCCTTATTGGAAACAAGGCAACAGAAGAGCAGAAGAAGTATTATACGGCTGTACTGCGTGGCAATTTAAATTTATGTGATGCGCATTTCCTTTATGGATGTACAGGTGTGTCACTTGATTATATTGCAAGGAAACCGTTATGGGATATGGGATGTAATTACAACCATGGGACAGGGCATGGTGTGGGATATCTCTTAAGTGTACACGAGCCTCCTAATGCTTTCAGGTACAATGTACTTCCATATCCTGGCGAAAATGCTGTGCTTGAAGAAGGAATGGTTACTTCAGATGAACCAGGAATATATATCGGAGGCAAGTTTGGAATACGCCTTGAGAACCTTATATTATGTGTAAAGCGTGAGAAAACGGAGTATGGCCAGTTTATGGGGTTTGAACCACTTACATTGGTTCCATTTGACAGGGATTTAATAAATGTGGATTTAATGGATGCTAAAGAAAAGGAACTTTTAAATAATTACCATAAGAAAGTTTATGAAAATATTTCACCATATCTTGATATTGAAGAAACAGAGTGGTTAGAAATGGTATGTGCACCATTATAGGGTGCATATGCCATTTAAACTCCGCCAGGCAGGCCTTTATTATTACCTTCATTTCTTGTAATTTCCTCTAAAATATCCATAGTTATTTTATTTCCAGCCTTATTCATTCCTGCAATTAACTCTTTTTATCATACTTTCCATTACTTTTACTGTTCCTTTCCATATTTTTTCCTTCGGAAAACCATTCACCATTCCTATTATTCCAGCTATGCCAACACAAACAAGATATAAAAACTTAACCTTAGTATAATTATAAAAACCATCATTAAAAATTCCATGCAATACATAAGATTATTGGCTTTATGTATATCGTGGGGTTCTATGCCACGTATGGCATCGCCTATAGAGGGCTTTTTAACAAGTTTGCCAAAATAATAAGCATCACCAAGAAGTTCTATGCAAAGGGCACCAGCACACGCTGCCTCTGTCTGTCCTGAATTGGGGCTTGTACTTTTATACCTGTCACGTATAAAAATCTTCCATGCATTTTTGGCATTATATCCAAGTATAAAGGCTGATATAACCATTAAGAAAGCTGATATCCTTGCAGGAATAAAATTTACAATATCATCAAATTTTGCTGCTGCCCTGCCAAAATCAATATATTTTTCATTTTTATAACCTGCCATGCTGTCCATGGTATTAATGCCTTTATATAAAAAACCTGCTGCCGCACCGCCAAAAAGCATATAAAATAACGGTGCAATTACACCATCAGATGAATTTTCCGCAACTGTTTCAACAGCAGCTTTTGTAATCCCTTCTGCATCAAGGTTTGCAGTGTCCCTTCCTACAATCATGGAAACATTAAACCTTGCCTGTTCAATATTATTTGCTTCTAGTGCAGTTTCAACCTTTGTGCTTTCTGTTTTAAGTGATTTGGCGGCAAGTATTTGACAGCACATAATGCTTTCAATAACAATCCCTGCCAGTATATGCAGCCTGTATGCCAGATATAGTATACATAACGGTATAATTATACATGCAAATGATACTATAAGTACCATAATTAAGCCATTTCTTCTTTTTGCCATCATGCTGCTGTTATTATTAAGCAGCATGTCTGTGCAAAAGGTTACCAGCTTTCCTATTGCAACTACTGGATGGGGTATAGAATAAGGGTCTCCAATAATTAAATCAATTATATACCCGGCAACAATGCTTATTAGTCCTGTAATGCATATAAATTCCATAAAAAGCCCTCTCTTAATTTCAGAATTTTTTAAATGAATTAAATATAAAGCCATTGCCTGTGTTTTCTGGATAACAGATATCTATATTGCATATATAGCCATGCCCGTTGCTGCATTGGTAATTAAAATAGCTTCCTTTTCCTCCGCCTGCATATGCTTCCATTATAGACAGTATAGTTCCTCCATGAACTATAAATGAAGCAGTGGAGTTTTCATATAATAACTTATCTTTTATAAGCCTGTGGCATATTATTAATGCTTCTTGAAACCCTGCGGTACATCTTTTGGAAAATACTTCCCTGTCTTCCCCATCTGGAAACCCTATTGTGCCTCCGCTGTCAATCCATTCCTGGTATCTGGTATCCCCATTAAGTTCAAGATAATTTTTGCCCTCAAACCTTCCAAAATTTATTTCTTTAAACTTGTCAATTATATACAGGCTTTTACTTAAATATGGATAAATTATTTCTGCTGTCTGTATGCATCTTTTCATTGGGCTTGCAAAACCAATATCTGCTACTGGATAAATATTTTTATATAAATTGCCTTCAAGCCTGTTAATGCCCTCCTGGCACAATTCCTCATCAGTAGAGCCAATATAGCGTGACTGTATGTTACCTTTTGTTTTTCCATGCCTTATAAAAACAAGCTTCATTATTTTATAACCTGTCCAATTCCGCATATTATCCTTTCAACATGCTTTGCATTTCCAGCTAGCCTGCACATAACCCTTCCGTGAAGTTCACGCCATTCCCTTTCTTTTCTGTCTAAAGGTACTATACCACATTCTATCTGGTCAGTTATTATAATTATACCCTCCCTTTCGCTGATAAGCATATCTGCAAAATTATTAATTACCTCTGGCCTGTCTGCATAATTTCTTATAAATTCATGAAAATGGTTAATAATTTTATATCTGCTTATATCTGTTAAAGGATTAACTGCATCACCTTCCAGTACAATTTCTTTGTTATATCCTTTTTTTCCAAGTACATATTCCAGTTTGCCCTGGAAAGCCCCTCCTGTATAAACTTCCACTTTATTCCTCCACAAAAAATTTATATAACAATACTTATTATTGCATTATTGCACAAATTAATGTCCCTGCCATTTCACAAAGGCATAAAAACCACCCTGCCAGGTCACCTGTTATGCCTCCGAATTCTTTATAAGATTTATATCTGTAATAAAAAAATACAATAAGCATACCCAGAATTATAATAACAGCCTTAATTCCATAGAAGTAAACCATAACTGATGCCATTAATAAAAATTCCATAACAAGAGTGGTACATACTATATTTCTATTTGCAGATTTGGAAAATGAATAAAGCATACCCTCTTTTTTAGCACCCTTGAACGTTACAACAGAAAAGCCGCTGAAAATCCTTGAGAATACAAATGTACATGCAAATAAAGGGGTTATATTATAATTAATTTCTGGCAGTGTGCCTGCATAAACCAGAATGTAAACTGAAAACATAATTACTGCAAATGCACCAATATGTGCATCTTTTAATATCTGTAACTTCTTATCCTGTGGCTGGTATGAATGAAGTGCATCCATTGTATCCATATACCCGTCAATATGTATGCCGCCAGTTATAAGAATATTTATAATAATTACTGCTGCTGCCTTTGCCATGCTTCCAATTCCATATTTATTACAAAGCCAGAGCCAGAACCACTCAGCAGCACCCAGAAACAGTCCGGTAAACGGAAAGAAACATACCGAATATTCCATGTCTTTTTCTTTCCATTCAAAATAAGGTACTGGAAGTTTTGAATAAGTTCCAAATGCTATAATAAAAGCCTTTAATACTGGCATTAAGTGGTCACTCCTTGCTATAATGGAAAAATATTATGCTTTGATTATATCATTTTAATTAATATATTTCCACTATCAATAAATAATATAATTTCCAGTTATCCTTTGCTGGCATGCAGGCACAGGGGCTGTAACTTTAGTTTTTAGTAACTATAAGCCCTTATAAATAGGGTGTTTTAGCTATTAAAGCATTAAATAAGCTGCCATTACAGCACTTGTATTTGTTAAATTTTATTTGAACTAGCACAATGAGTTAAGTTAATTTATATGGTGAATACCCTCTAAATGAAAATGGAAAAATAGTATTTTACATATAAGGAAATTTGAGGTAAACTGTATAAATAAAATTAAAATGCAGGAGGTATTACTAAATTGGCTAAACAATCAAACAAAAAGAATAAAAACAAGACAGTGCTGGTGTCAGTTATTATAGCTGCTGTTTTAGTTATTGCATGTGTATCTGTTGTTATTTCTAATAATATAAAAGACAGCAGCAAAACAGGTGTGACAGATACAAATAAAAATTATTTTGCAGATATTAATATTAAAGATTATGGCACGGTTACTGTTGAACTGGATGAAGAGGCAGCACCTATAACAGTTAAAAATTTTGTTTCCCTGGCTAAAGAAGGGTTTTATGATGGACTAACTTTCCATAGGATAATAAAAGGCTTTATGATGCAGGGAGGTGACCCTGAAGGTACTGGCATGGGCGGTTCAGACAAGACAATTATTGGTGAGTTTGCTAATAATGGATATAATAATAAACTGTCACATACAAGAGGTGCAATTTCTATGGCACGGTCAAGTAGTTATAATAGTGCAAGTTCACAATTTTTTATTGTGCACAAGGATAGTACAAGTTTAGATGGTGAATATGCTGCTTTTGGTTATGTAACAGAAGGGATGGATGTCGTAGACGCTGTATGCAGTGATGCACAGCCAGTAGATGGCAATGGTTTTATTGCGGCGGAGGCGCAGCCGGTAATTACTTCTATTACTATACGTGATGCCAGTTAATTATTATAGTACAAGGGGCGGTTTGTATGTCTTTGCTTTTTGCGTTTAAAAAATATTTTATGTAGACTTTTCAAATACTATATCTTATAATAATAGATGGCAAGTAATACCAGTTTTACCAGCTTTGGAGGCAGCGTTATGGAAGATAAAAACCGAAAAGTAATAAAAAGCATTGTGATGGTAACGCAGATCAGCATTAGTATGATGGT
>CAJTXH010000003.1 GCA_910580005.1 uncultured Lachnospiraceae bacterium
ACCTGTACATTTTTATTTAATATTTTTTGTACATAAATCATTATAACTTTATACTCCGTCAACACATGGGGGCTTTGTACCTCAAAAGTAGAAGTCAAATCTCTACATAATAGAAACAAACTTTCCTTAAACCGTAAAGGTATGACAGCCTTTGCGGTTTTTCTTTTGTCGTTATTTGCAGGAATACGCCGTAGAGCTGTTTCTGGTGTTGGCTGTCGCTCCCCACCTCACGATCTGGATTTTCAAAAAATTCAGATTGGAGGAAAATAAAAATGGCATATAACCACGGAAAGGCAGAGAGAAAATGGCGGCTTTGGAAAGAAGCCGAGGAAAAGGTGTTGAGGAACTGTGGTGTTTCAGAAAGCACCATTGAAAAACTCCGCATTTATGACAGGGCTGATTTCAATTCAACCAGACGGTTTTACCGTTACTTAAACGATGTGGCGGAATACCTTGAGGAAATGTCTGACATTGAACCACCAAAAGCGGTCAATACCGTTACGGATTTATTGAATGAGATTGAAAACGAAAATCTGTATCGGGCATTGCTCACAGTGGACAAGCGTACCCTGCAAATTGTCCTGCTGAAAATGCAGGGGTATTCCACAAAGGAAATTGCTCCGCTTGTCGGCTTAACAACGGGGGCAATTTATGCAAGGTTAGACCACCTGCGGAAAAAGCTGAAACAATTTAAGGCGTAAGGGAGAAAACCCCATTTCCTTATGGGCTGTTGGGTGAGAGGGTAAAACCTCTCACCCATTTTTCGGCAGGAGGAAAAAAGAATGTGGTATCGGAGCAGAACATATATACTTCGGGAAGAAATAACAGAGAACGGAACGAGATATTTTATCAGTTTCAAAGACGGGCAAGGCATATCCTACGAACTAAATGTGTCCTATGATTTTTATATGGCGTTTCGCAGATTAGAGCTTGATAATCGGAAATTAGAAAATTGGGATTGGCGGCACAGAGAGTTTTCAGAGATTTACGATGAAACGCTGAACAGACGAGCATTAAGACTTCCGAAAGATGTTGATGAACTTATCATTGAGGAAGAACAAGCAGAGTTGCTTCACAAAGCGATAGCTGCCCTGCCCGAAATTCAAAGGCGGCGTTTTCTGCTCTATCACGAATACGATTTGAACTACTATCAGATTGGAGCAATGGAGCATTGCACACCGCAGGCGGTACGGCGGTCTGTCATTATCGCAAGAGAAAAGATAAAGGCACAGATGAAAAATTATCTCTGTGCCTAATAGAAATTATGAAATGTCTTTGTATCTTCGGATATGAGGGCATTTTGTTATATGTTCTCTAATGGAATTTTACACATGTCAAAAACCCACAATTTTATGTAAGGCTGGACTGTTTAATTTTTCTTACTGTTTAAAAAATAATTCCATATGTCATCTTTTAACTTGTCCCAAGCCTCACTATTATCTACATAATATAATGGGCACATTTTCCCAGTAACATCATAATGCCGTATTACTGAATTTCTGGTTAATTTAAATTTAGCGCAAAGCCATGCTGTAAGATGCACTAATGAATTATATGTATCATCCTTGAACCTTCCTGTTTCATCAGGATGGCAGCACTCTATTGAGATAGTATCTGAATTTCTTTTATTTGAAGCATATGCAATTTCATTTAACGGAATACACTGTATAATAGTACCATCAAGCCCTATTATATAATGGCTGCTTACTTTATTGGAGCTTTTGTCAGGCTCATCTTTCCTGCTTTCAAAATAATTCCTGTTCGCTTCTGCATCAGTACCAGGGTTAGCAGTGTAATGCACTACCACCCCATTAACAGTATTAAGTTTTATGCCTGGCCGTGAATTGGCATTTTCTGTTAAAAACATTTTACTGACAGAAGGCTGTTTTACATCATATAATGAATAATCAAGCCCCTTTTTTTCTATCCTGCTTTTATCTGTCTGCCCTGTATCTGTAATAATTTTAATTGTAATACTAAAAACTGCAAGGGCAATGGCAAAAGAAGCTGACAGCAGTATTACAACCCTTTTTAATTTTCTTTTCTTAGCCTTTGTTAATCTTTTCATAATACAAAATTTCTTCCATTTTGTTAATGCTTATATTTAATATCTGCCATAATGCCTGCCTGGTACTGTTTAATTATCTCCCACGCTATAATTTGGCGCTTCTTTTGTAATATGGATATCATGTGGATGGCTTTCTTTAAGTGAAGCCGCTGATATCTTAACAAACTGGCCTGTTTCCTGTAATGTCTTTATGTCATGTGCGCCGCAGTAGCCCATGCCTGAACGCAGTCCTCCCATAAGTTGGAATACTGTGTCTTCTACAGTGCCCTTGTATGCAACACGTCCTTCTACGCCTTCTGGCACAAGCTTCTTTGCATTAGTCTGGAAGTAACGGTCTTTGCTTCCATTTTCCATAGCAGCAATTGAACCCATGCCACGGTATACCTTGTATTTACGTCCCTGGAACAGTTCAAATGTTCCTGGGCTTTCATCACAGCCTGCAAATATGCTTCCCATCATGCATACGCTTGCACCTGCTGCAATTGATTTTGTCATATCGCCTGAATACTTAATACCACCATCAGCAATAATTGGAATACCATATTTTTTAGCTGTTTCATAACAGTTCATAATAGCTGTAATCTGTGGAACACCAATACCTGCAACAACACGTGTTGTACAAATAGAACCTGGGCCAATCCCGACTTTGACGCAGTTTACACCTGCATTTATAAGTGCCTCTGTAGCTGCGCCTGTAGCCACATTGCCTGCAATAATCTGTAAATCCGGGTATGCATCACGTACCATTTTTATAACTTTAAGCACATTGGCACTATGCCCATGCGCTGTATCTATAACAACACAGTCAACATGCTTTTGTACGAGCGCATCTACACGCTCAAGTATATTGGCAGTTACACCTACAGCAGCGCCACATAACAGCCTGCCCTGTGAATCTTTTGCAGCAAGAGGGTATTTAATCTGTTTTTCAATATCCTTTATGGTAATAAGGCCTGTCAGGCAGCCTTCATCATCCACTAATGGAAGCTTTTCTTTCCTTGACTTTGCAAGTATCTGCTTTGCCTCATCAAGTGTTATTCCCTGGTGTGCTGTTATAAGCCCCTCTGAAGTCATAGACTCCTTAATCTTCTTAGTAAAATCTGTTTCAAACTTTAAATCCCTGTTTGTAATAATCCCAACAAGCTTTTTGCCTTCAGTTACAGGGACTCCTGAAATCCTGAACTTTGCCATAAGATTATTGGCATCCTCAAGCGTATGCTCTGGAGATAAATAAAACGGGTCTGAAATTACACCATTTTCTGAACGTTTAACTTTATCTACCTCATCAGCCTGCGCCTCGATTGACATGTTCTTGTGAATAATACCAATACCACCCTGCCTTGCCATAGCAATTGCCATACGGTACTCTGTTACCGTATCCATCCCGGCGCTCATCATCGGAATGTTAAGTTTAATAGTTTTTGTCAGGTTAGTTTCTAAGGAAACCTGGTTGGGTATAACCTCTGAATACTGTGGAACTAATAATACGTCATCAAATGTAATTCCTTCACCAATAATCTGCCCCATTTTAATTATCCTCCTTTATTTATTATAATGAAACACGCAGGAAACCAGCCCAAAGGCACATAATGCCATCTGCTGTATACACAGCAATATAGCCAGATGTGCCAATGCCGCCAGCCTGCGTGCATATGGTAACAATTATAATACTGCCTGCTAATATGTTGATTTAGTATACACTATTATAAGTTCTGTTGTCAACACTGGATTTTACTTCTGCCCTTAAATTTAAGTTTTTCAATGAGTTTTTCATCAGGGGTAAATTTAATCCTTTCATTCCCACTGTCTGTCCTCGAAACTGCAATAAAATGCCTGTCTGACTTTACGCCTGATGAAAAATCTGATAAAGGAAGGTCCTGGTACTGTTTTAAAGAAGGCGAATCTTCTGGGGCAATTATATCTATCTTTTCAAGGTCTGTCCTTTTCTTTGTTTTACGCTTATTGCCTGCTATTATAATGTCAAAATCAATCTGCCCGTCAACAAACACATATTCATATGCAATATTCCGTGAAGGCATGAAATAAATTATCAAACCATCAATTACTACTGCGAAAAAAAGCATTGGCGTACTCTGTACCACAAATATAGTAATATAGACAATCAATACACATAACACTATAAGTCCAGTCCTTGCCATTGTCCGCATTGATGACGGTTTTGCTTTTAGATACGTTTCTGAATACAACTCTTCCATTTATTGTACTCCTTTCTCTAATATGCTTAATGTATATATATTGACATATTTACTGCTCTTTGTAAAGAGCAGTTTTGCCAATAAGAAACGGAAACCTTGAATTAATTATCTCAGTTATGCTGTATTCAATCATAAGCAGTATTGCCAGTACAACAAGACATTCACAAATATATTCAAGCCCGGCAGTCTTTGGTATAAATGCAATTTTCTTCCATCCTTCATATGCTATAGTCTTCATTCCAAGTACAGTATGCGTACACATAATAATAAGGGAGTTTTTACCCCAGTAACTAAGAAAATCCAGCCTGGCATATGTTGTTATAAAGTCAAGTATCAATATTGCGCCTACTGAGCCAGTAATTCCGCAAATATAGAACAAATATGGGTATACGCCCTCTTTCATCAGGTTAAAGTCCACACCTGTATTTATCTGGGATAAAACAAGATTAAACACTGAAAAAGTTATGCCTGCTGCAAGCTTTATGGCAGGTTCTTTAAGCCTGCTATAGAAAATATAAATTATATAGCCTGCACCTAAAAACCACGCTGCCGAAGCCCCTTTGAAAATTGCATTTAACAACTTAATAATATTATCAAGGGCATCTCCCGGCGGCATTTCCAGTGCTCCCCCTTCCATAAACAATGAACTGGCTATAAATGATATTTTTATTGCAAAAAGCCCTGCTACCGCATATACTGCCTTCACTGCTTTTGGGCTTCTTAAAATCCAGAAAAATATTATTTCCCCAATAAAAAGCGTAGGGATAAACCACATTGAATTAACACCCTTTAGAAATATGCTGTCATAGAAATACCTTAAAAATGTTTCCCACACCTTATCCGCTGGTTTGTGTTTCAGGTACATACAGGCTGTTTTAAATAAAGTCCCAATTATGCTGAACGAAATATATGGTATTCCAAGGCTTTTTAAAAGTTTTCCTGAAAACTCCCTGAAATTCCTGCTTTTTACCGAGCCTGAATAGCACATCAGAAATCCTGATATTATATAAAATATTGACACTTTAAATGATGACATCCACAAGTCTACAGGGTTGCCAAGTTTTGTAATATGCCCTAACGCTATCATAAGTATGCTGATGCCTTTTGCCGCATCAACATATGCAATACGTTCTTTCATAAAATCCCCCATGCCGCCTTAAACGGCAAAAACAGAATTGAAAATAAAGTAAAAAAACGTGCCTGGAAACTGTATTTTACAGTATTGACTTCCAGGCACGCCATTTTTATGCCACAGGATTAGCCTGTATTATACTAATTCCTGCTTATTGTTTATTACATCATTCCCATTGGAGCCCCGCCGCCTGCTGGCATTGCAGGAGTTTCCTCTTTAATTGTAGATACTACAGATTCTGTTGTAAGAAGTGTAGATGCTACGCTTGTTGCATTCTGGAGTGCGCTTCTTGTAACTTTTGCAGGGTCAACAATACCAGCCTGCACCATATCTGCATATTCTTCTTTTAATACATCAAATCCTGTTCCTGCATTTGATTCACGTACTTTATTAATAATTACAGCACCTTCAAGCCCTGCATTCTGTGCAATTATCATAAGTGGTGATTCAAGTGCCTTTAAGATAATGTTAGCACCTGTCTTCTCATCACCTTCAAGTGTTGAAGCAAGTTCTGCGACCTTTTTAGAAGCATGGATATATGCTGAACCGCCGCCTGAAATAATACCTTCTTCAACAGCAGCCCTTGTTGCAGCAAGTGCATCTTCCATACGGAGCTTAGCTTCCTGCATTTCTGTTTCTGTAGCAGCACCAACACGGATTACAGCTACACCACCAGCAAGTTTAGCAAGCCTCTCCTGGAATTTTTCCTTATCAAAATCAGATGTTGTTTCTTCAATCTGTGCCCTTATCTGTGCAATTCTTGAAGAAATTGCATCCTTATCGCCAGTACCATCAACGATAATTGTGTTTTCTTTCTGTACCTTAACAGATTTAGCACGTCCAAGCTGTTCCATTGTTGTATCTTTAAGGTCAAGCCCTACTTCCTCTGAAATAACTGTACCACCTGTAAGGATTGCGATATCTTCAAGCATAGCTTTTCTTCTGTCGCCATATCCAGGAGCTTTTACAGCTACTACATTAAATGTGCCCCTTAACTTGTTAATTACAAGTGTTGTAAGTGCCTCACCCTCAACATCTTCTGCAATAATAAGAAGTTTTGCGCTCTGCTGTACAACCTGCTCCAATAAAGGAAGAATTTCCTGGATATTAGAAATCTTTTTATCTGTAATAAGGATATATGGGTTGTCAAGGTTTGCTTCCATCTTATCCATATCTGTTGCCATATAAGCTGAAACATAACCTCTGTCAAACTGCATACCTTCTACAAGGTCAAGTTCAGTTTTCATTGTCTTAGATTCTTCTATTGTAATAACACCATCATTAGAAACTTTTTCCATTGCATCTGCAACCATCTCACCAACAAATTCATCACCTGCTGAAATAGCAGCAACTTTAGCTATCTGGTCTTTGCCTGTAACCTTTGAGCTCATCTCTGCAATAGCATCAACTGCACACTCACATGCTTTTTTCATTCCCTTGCGGAGAATAATTGGGTTAGCACCTGCTGCAAGGTTCTTAATTCCTTCATTAACCATAGCCTGTGCAAGGACTGTAGCTGTTGTAGTACCATCACCTGCTACATCATTTGTCTTTGTAGCAACTTCCTTAACAAGCTGTGCTCCCATATTCTCAAAACCATCTTCAAGCTCTATGTCTTTTGCGATTGTAACACCATCATTTGTAATAAGAGGTGCACCAAACGATTTGTCAAGAACAACATTTCTTCCCTTTGGCCCTAAAGTAACTTTAACTGTATTTGCAAGTTTATCAACACCTGCTTCAAGTGCTGCCCTGGCTTCTGCTCCAAACTTAATCTCTTTTGCCATAATATATTTTCCTCCATTCAAAACCAGTTAACCAATCAAAACTGGTTAAATTATTAATAAAATTATTTAATACGCTACAATTAATCTTCGACTTTTGCAACTATATCATTCTGGCGTACTACGATGTACTCTTCATCACCAAGTTTAACCTCTGTCCCTGCATATTTGGAATAAATAACCTTATCCCCAACAGATACCTGCATTTCTACTTCCTTGCCATCTACAACACCGCCCGGGCCTACAGCAATAACCTCTGCCTGCTGTGGCTTTTCCTGTGCATTGCCTGGTAATACAATACCTGATTTAGTAGTTTCTTCTGCTTCTAACTGTTTTAAAACAACTCTGTCTCCTAATGGTGATAACTTCATAATATATATCCTCCTTTACAAATCACATTTACTAGCACTCACTCGTTTTGAGTGCTAACCATAGACATAATATATTTCATTTGGAAATTTTGTGCAATACAACGCATAGTTATATTTTGGAATATAATTCTATATTTCTCTGTTATACTTTTTTTTACTCTTTTTATCTTACTTTTTGTATTCTTTTGCATATGGTGGATAATTGCCACATTAAAATAAATCATGTATAATAAATTCATATATAAGACAATCATGTTGGCACAATAATTAAACGGAGGAATTTATGAAAGAACAATTATACACTATTCCAGTTAATGATGCTTTCAACAAGGACTGTGAATGCCCTCTCTGCCTTATGTATACAGAACTTGAACAGGAAGCTGTTGATTTTACTCTTGGCCCAAGCTATATGGAAGATGATATAAGGCTTGAAACTGACAAGACAGGTTTCTGTACACACCATATGAAGCAGCTTTATAAAAACCAGAACAGGCTTGGGGTTGCCCTTATGCTGCATACACATATGAAGCATTCCGCAGAGAAGCTTAAACAGATAAGCAAATCATCACAGCCAGCCAGGAAAGGGCTTTTTTCAAAAAAGGAGCAGGCAGGTGTAAATGAATATACTTCAAAACTTGAAAATTCATGTTTTATTTGCAGCCGTATTAAAAATGTATTTGGGCGTTACATAGCTACTGTACTCCACTGTTATGTAAATGACAGCAGTTTCCGCACAAAGTTTATCCATTGCAAGGGATTTTGCAATAAACATTATGGCATGCTCCATGATGCTTCCAGTTCATTAAACAGCACTAAGCAAAAGGAGTTTTTAAATGACCTGGATAATGTTTACTTTGAAAACATGCAGCGTGTAATTGATGATTTGGAGTGGTTTATTGATAAGTTTGATTACCGCAATGAGGACAAGCCCTGGAAAAACTCTAAAGATGCATTGCCAAGAAGCATTATAAAAACTAACAGTTATTTTGAAGAATAAAAGCAGTAAATAACATAAGCCCCGCTGCTATATTGCAGGGGGGCTTTTATATATACATCCAAATATTATTGTAATTATTATGCCTGTGTTTCTTCTTCGTTCTTTCTGTCTTCTTCCACAAGGTCTTTAACTACCCTGGCTTTTTCCTTAATGCGTTCACTTGCATTTCTTGATGTAAGTACCCTTGAAATCCAGCGGATTGCTTCATCATACTGGCCGGCACGCCTTGCAAGTTCTGCCACAAGATATGTAACAGTAAGCTCATCCATTCCGCACATTGGGAAATCCTCTTTTAAAAATGAATCAGAAAATCCTTCATATGCAGTAACAAGCAGTGACTCTTCTTCTTTTTTAAGTGCACTTATAACATTTTCACGGTCAGGGGTATCTTCTGGCAGCGTTTCTGCCTTGCCTCTGTAAAGCCATGCCATTTTTAAACATGTATATGCCCTTTCACTTGCCTTTGCCTTTTTTACAATAGCATTGGCAAGGGCAAGCTGGTAACGTGCAATAGCATCGTCATAGGTATATATGTCACCTGTTTCTGGCAGTCCCTTAAAATTCCTTGATATATTTTCACTTATAAGCTTTGCCTGCGATGGCATCATAAACTTAAAAAACCTGCTAAGCGCACCATATCCGCATCTTGGGCATACTAATACATCATATTTTATAGAATCAACATATTTGTATATTGGTCTTAAATCTGTATCCTGTTTAAGCAGTTTTACCTTGCCTGTCTTTATCATTTTAGAGCGGAAAGCTTTGTCACATACAGGGCATGTATATGACTTGTCAAAAAGCAGGTCTGATTCATGGACTTCAGGCTTTGGCGCCGGCTCTGGCTTTGGTGCTGGCTCTGGCTTTGGCGCTGCTTTCTCCTTCTTCTCATCCTTTTCAAATACATCCATTTTCTGAAGCTTTCCAAGTCCAAATTTTTCAAGACCATTAAATAAACTCATCTTATTACCTCCTTAATCTGGCTTATATGAATTCTTTAGTGAAACTATCCTGTTAAATACAAGGTTATCCCTGCGTGAATCCTTTAAATCTGCACAAAAATAACCATGCCTTACAAACTGGAAACTATCCATAGGCGCTGCTTCTGCAAGTGCTGGCTCTATATAACAGTTTTCAAGTACAGTTAATGAATCTGGGTTTAAATTAATTGTCCCGTCTTCATTATATACCCCTTTTTCTTCATCTACAATATTTTCATATAAGCGGACTTCTGCTTTTTCTGCTGTTTCAGCACATACCCAGTGTATCGTTCCTTTTACCTTTCTTCCTGTAAAACCGCTTCCGCTCTTTGTTTCAGGGTCATAAGTGCAATATACTTCTGTTACATTGCCTTTATCATCTGTTTCATATCCAGTACATTTTACAAAATAAGCATTCATAAGCCTTACTTCATTGCCTGGAAAAAGCCTGAAATACTTCTTTGGCGGCTCAATCATAAAATCAGCCCTGTCAATATAAAGTTCCTTGCCAAATGGTACTTTTCGTATGCCCATATCTTCATTTTCCTGGTTATTGGAAACATCAAGATACTCTATTTCATTTTCAGGATAATTTGTTATTATCAATTTAACAGGGTCTAATACTGCCATCATACGTGGACGCTTAAGTTTTAAATCCTCACGTACACAATATTCAAGCATTGCATAGTCTGAAGAACTTTGTGCTTTTGAAATACCTGACAATTTAATAAAATTACGTATTGACTCTGGTGTAAAGCCACGCCGCCTGAGGGCTGCTATAGAAACAAGCCTTGGGTCATCCCACCCGTCTACTGTGCCATCTTCAACCAGTTTTTTAATATAACGTTTCCCTGTAACTACATTAGTAAGGTAAAGCTTAGCAAATTCAATCTGTTTTGGCGGATTCTCAAATTCAAGTTCACGCACTACCCAGTCATAAAGAGGCCTGTGGTCTTCAAACTCAAGTGTGCATATTGAATGGCTTACACCTTCTATTGCATCTTCAATAGGGTGTGCAAAGTCATACATAGGATAAATGCACCATTTGTCACCTGTATTATGGTGTGCTGTCCTTGCAATCCTGTAAATAACAGGGTCTCTCATATTCATATTTGGTGATGCCATATCTATTTTGGCACGCAGTACCTTTGAACCATCCTCAAACTCACCTGTGCGCATACGCTCAAATAAATCAAGGTTCTCTTCAACTGTACGCTCCCTGTAGGGGCTTGGCCTGCCTGGCTCTTTTAATGTCCCCCTGTACTCCCTTATCCCCTCAGCTGACAAATCGCAGACATACGCTTTTCCTTTCTTAACCAGCTTTACTGCACATTCATACATTGTATCAAAATATTCTGATGCATAATAAATCTGGCTTTTATCTAAATCACCACATATCCATTTTACATCTTCTATAATAGACTCAACAAACTCTGATTCCTCTTTTATTGGATTAGTATCATCAAACCTCAGATGAAAAACACCGCCATACTCCTGTGCAAGTCCTGAATTAAGGACTATTGACTTTGCATGCCCTATATGGAGATAACCATTCGGCTCAGGTGGAAAGCGTGTAACAACCTTCTTACAGCGTCCCTCCTCAATATCTTTATCAATAATATTTTCAATAAAATTATGCGAAACAGTTTCTTTTTCATCAACCGGACTACCCACTATCGTTCCTCCTTTGATTTTCTTATAAAGCTAAAAACGCTATTTAATATTCTACCACAATATACAAAAATATAAAAGTATAATTTTTGCAAGCTGCAAATAGTTTGTAAGAGTTCAGCCTTCAGTAAAATTCGAGGATTTTTGACAAGTTTTTTGTCAAAAATATGAGTTTTGCAGTGCCATTTTGCACATTTTTTGTGCAAAATGTGTACATAACCAGTGCTGAAAGCACTGATTTGTTACTATGAAGCCGTAAGGCTGAATAGTAACAATAGTTTTATAAAAAAAAGAGCAGACCCTTAATCTGCCCTGGTAATATATTTTATAATAATGAAAAATGCTTCTTTTGTATTTTTATATATGTTACTTAAATTTATGTCCTCCAAGACTCATGCGGGCATTTCTTAAACCTACACTGAAAAAGTAAAAGTTATTCATATTCTTTTCCCTTCCCCTGTATAAAATAGTACGCTTGCCGGTTAAAACTTTTTTAGCAGCTTTTATACATGTTTTCCACTGTTTTGATTTAGTCCTGCCTGAATCATATTCTGAAAGCCTTCTATTGAGTGAACCATTCCTTACTGGTGAAAACTGTCCACGCTGGTATATAACTCCCCTTAACGTATTTGGGAAACTTTTTGACTTAATACGGTTCATAACTACTATTCCTACAGCAAGTTTGCCCTGGTATGGCTCAATTCCTGCTTCACAGTTAATTATACTTGACATAAGCCTTAAGTCTGCCCTTGAATAATTGCTTCTGCTTTTCTTCCTTGCTCTTGCTTTCTTTGTTCTTGCTTTCTTTGCTCTTGCTTTCTTTGCCCTTGCCTTCTTTGCTTTTATCTTTGATTTGCTTCTTTTCTTATTTTGGGAAGGTTTTTCTTTTATGCTGTTATCTGAAGTATCTGTATTATTTATTGTATCTGTACTTTCCCCTGCTGCCATATCTGTAGCTGCTACAGATACATCCATATATGATGGTGTATTATCTGCCTCTAAAGCTGGTCCTTCAGAAACTACTTCACTTGCAACTACTGTAACCATTGAAGCTGGCTTCATGGCTAATCCAGAAGCTGCTGTAAACATAAGTGCCAGTGCTGCAAATTTTTTTAACTTCATAATAACCTCCTTGTTCCAAATCCCTGTTGAAACATTTCTTAAATTTTTTCTTAACATTTATGTAACAATTATAACATAAATTTTAAAGATTTCAACCCCTTATGCCTATTTTGGTTATGGTAAGAAAAAACTACTTTTTTGGAGGTACTGTTTTTTGTGAATTTTATATAAAAAATGATGGTATTTTTTATGCATGTTTTTTGCATAATGTACATATTTCAACTTTATTTGTAAATATTATAACAGATTGATACAATTTTATTACATTTATATTACAATATTTTTTACACTTTATATACAAATGTGGCCTGACTTGGCTGGAAAATAAAAAAGACCAGCAATTATGCCAGTCCTCAGACACACTTTATGATGCAGCATATTTCCTTAAACTGTTATAAGGAATGCTGCCGCCAAATAAGTCAAGGGCACTTCCAATAGTAAAGTTAACATTTCCTTTTCCATGCTCTTCTATATAAGAAATATCTTCTATTGAATGGATTCCGCCTGCATAGGTTACTTTATTGCTGCAATCCGAAAGTATGCTTATAACTTCTTTCTCTATACCTGATGCTTTTCCTTCTACATCAACGGCATGTACAAGAAATTCATCACAATATTTTCCAAGTTTGTCCAGAAGGTTTCTGCCAAGCTTCTCTTTTGTTGTTTTCTGCCACCGGTCTGTTACTATATAGTAACCGTTGTCTATATAACGGCAGCTAAGGTCTAATACAAGCCTTTCTTTGCCTGTAACCATTGAAAGTTCTTTAAGCCGTGCATAATCTATAATTCCATCCCTGAATACATATGATGTGACTATTACATGCGATGCCCCCATATCCAGGAATTTCTTTGCATTTCCTGTATTTATGCCGCCTCCTGCCTGCATGCCGCCCCTAAATGCTTTAAGTGCTTTTGATGCCTGTTGCAAATCAGCTTCATAATACTGGCTTCCTTCAGGGTTAAGGATTATTATATGCCCTCCTGTAAAACCATCTTCCTTATACATGCCTGCATAATAAGCAGCATCCTTGCCAGATACAAAATTATCTACAGCAGTGCTGCTATTATCATTAAGGCTTGACCCGACTATTTGTTTAACTGAACCATTATGTATATCAATACAAGGCCTGAATTCCATAATTTCCTCCATAATATTATAGTAGCTATAGTATATATTGCTACCTGGAATGTGATGTTATCTTTTTTGCAAGGTCAGGGTATGTATCATCTGGTGATACATCATATGTGCCTGACTTTATTACATTACTGTACCCATTGTCTGACAGGTACTTGTCAAATGACACTGCATCATCTATAATTCCCATGTCCTCTAATTCCTTGCTTACTTTTCCAGCCCAGTCACCATCGTTAATTATAAGCTGCTTCTTTTCATCCTCAATATCCTTTTTCATTTTGTCTTTTTCATCTTTAAACTGCTTCCCAATGTCATTATCTTTATTTGAAGGTTTCTTTGTTGCCACAGGCACTTTGGTTGCAGCAGGCTTTTCTGTTGCTTTTCCATCTGACGGTTTTTGTGTATCCGCTGGCTTTGTTGTTCCTGGTGGCATATCTGTATTATCTGGCACTGTTGTGCCATCTGGATTTCCTGATGCTTCTGGCTGCATTGTTTCTTCTGGTGTTTTTGTTTCAGAAATCACAACTTTCTGGTTATTATTTTCAAAAACCATACCAAGTTTTTTTGCACGTGCTATTATGGCTGGTTCTGATGTCCTTATGGTAAATGATATCCCAAGTATGGCAGCAGCAAATAAAACCCCTGTGCCAAACCCCCTTAAAAATGGTTTCTTATTCATTCTTTATTTCCTTTCGCAATTATATTTGTTACTATTCGGCCTTACGGCCTCATAGTAACATAGCAGTGCTTTATCAGCTTGCTTTATACATATCTATAACAAACTTTACTTCACCCTGGCCTATATCAAGCATTTTAGATATTTCAAGCACTGAACGCCCTTTCTTATAAAGGGAAATAATCTCATCACTGTGGTCAACATGGTCTATGCCTGCTTCTATTGCTGCCGCCTCTATATCACTTATGCCCATGTTGCCATAAAGCCTGCGCAGGGACTTCTCCCGTCTTTCTTGTTCCTCAATCCTGGCTATTTCTACATCATACATAGAAGAATTCGTATTATTGCCATCTTCTTCTATTACTGGCATGGAAATTACACTTTCCTGCATTGTACCACTGTCCGTTTCTTCAAGGTTCTTTCTGTGTTTCTGGTACTCTTTTGCCAGTTCATCCCTTATATCAGCCTTTATTACATCAATATCATGCACTAATTCCTTAATCTCTTTTTCCTTCTCATTCAGCATATCATATAAAAATACTGTTTCTGAATGGTTTTTTTCCATTTTGTCTAAAATCTGGCCTGAATATTCACTAAGCCCCATTATTTTTTCATTTAATATAGCACCCAGTTTATTATCTGTATTGTTTAAAACTTCCTCTGCCTTTATCTCTATATCCCCGTTGAATTTGTCTAAAACTTCTTTTGTTTTATCTGTAACATTTTCAAGCTCTTCCCCACTGGCACTGCTTGTGCTTGTATCTGTACTATTGCCATCTGCTGCCCTGAAACTTAAAAATACTGCACCAAGCCCGATTATAACCATTATTGCTTCTAAAATTGCCATTGTATATCTCCATTCATCTTATTTAACCTATAGTAAAAATTCTATTACTATTTAAACTACAAACCGGCCCGTTTCATATTTCTTGGCACAATTTTGCAGGACCTGCCTGCAAAATTTTATACCTTCATATCAAAAAGGCCTCCCCTGAACGGGGTTACTGTCCTTTCTTTTTCTTTAGCTTCCTCTTCTTCCTCTCTTTTAGCTGCTTCTTTTGACTGCTTTTTCTTTTTTTTGCCATTATTACGCTCTTCATTTTTCAGTTCATCATTATCCACATCCCTGCGCCGGACTGCTGTTTCAGACTGCTGTTTAACAGTATTCTGGAACTGTGTTGCAACCTCCTGCTGTTCCTGGTTTATACGTGTCTGCTCCCCTGTCTTTATCTGTGAAACTTCCTGTGATTTTGGTGGCATTGCAAGATAATCAATAGTTAATGACATACGGCATCCCCCTTTCTTTTTATATGCCCCTTATACGTATATCTGCCCCTTCACGCACAAATGCGCTGTGCTGGGTTTCTGTATGTATATAGGTTACAACATTTGATATAGTCAGCTTTACACCAGGATATGCTATATCCTCAACAATTATTTTACCACCGCCAGCATTTTTCTCAAGTTCTGTTTCAAGGCTTTCATATTCCTGTGTATCTGCTTCTATCTGTTCATCAATTTCTTTTATTCTTACACTGTTTGATTTAAGTATCTTCATTTTATCATCATCAAGTTTTCCTTTTGTTTTAAGCCTCTTCTGCAGAATCTGTAAATTCTGCATTAATTTTTCTTTTTCATTGCTTAAAAGCTCTATTTCTTTTTCAATTGCATGGTATCTGTCAATTATTGCAGGGTCAATCCCAACTTCAAGGTCAGTCTGCGTACCCATTGATGAGCCTGCGGTTTTTGTTTCAATCCTTTTTGCAGACCTTACTTTGCCGCCTGCAATAAGCCCTCTTTTCCCGTGTACCTGCACACTGTCCTGTGAAACAACATCACTGTGCATAATAGCATCTGAAATAATCTTGCCACCGCTTGTTACTTTGGAACTTTCAATAAATTTTGATATAATATCGCCTTCTGCCTGCATGTTGCCTTTGCCCATGCCCTGTATCCCTCTTTTCAGGACAATTTTGCCACCTGCATTCAGGACTGCACCCTCAACAGCACCATTAACAGTTATATCACCTGATGCCTTTACTGTGTATCCTGTAAGCACATTCCCCTTAACCTCTACACTTCCATCGTAATCTATATCACCAGTTGAGGGTCCTACATCAGCAGGCACTTCATAAACATTTGAAACAAAAACTGTATCATCTACAAGGGTAACATTCCCTGAAACGTCTGAATACATCTCCAGCTTGTCATCTGACAGATGTATGTTTTTACCATGTTTTAATGAAAGGACAGTAACTTTTGCAGGATTTAATGGCATTCCAAGTACATCTATACCATCAGTCCCCCTTTCCGCAGGCGTAAGCCTTGCAAGAAGCTGCCCTTCTTTTACACGCTCAATCATATCAAGTTTATGGAAGTTTACGCTGCCATCTTCTGCCATCTGCGGCATACTGGTTTTATTAAAGTCAAAAAAATATTCAATACTTGCATTACTGCCTTGTACTGGCAGCTTTGCCTTGGCAATAAGTATATCTGTACAATAAATCATTCCTTTAAGGGCTATTTCTATATTTTTTTCTATAATTCCATATTTAATACCATTCTGTTTAATTAAATCTATTAAATCTGCCTTGCTGATACGCCTTCCTTCATTTGAAGGCGGATAAAGCCTTAACTTCGCCATACGCCTGTCTTCGCATGTTGTTATAAGGGCATATTCATTTTCTGGCAGCCTTGTGCCATCAATAACCTTTACACAGGCATTTGCCTCTTTTGCTGCTGCGTCAACAAATTCCTTAATAATTGAAAGGTCTATGTCATTATACTGTTTTTTAACAAGATATGTTAAAATATCATCATTTTTTAATGGCATGCCCCCATCAACAGCAGGATAAGATTTAAGATAAATCCCATCCTTCCTGTGCACAAGCTGGAAAAATGCGTTTCTCTTCATTCATATAGCCCCTTTCCTACAGGAATGTATCTGGCAGGGATAATGAAAATCCCCACATTCCTTCAATATGATATAAGCACAAACAAAAAATGTCTGTGCTTATATGTTCCAGATTCCAAATACTCCCATGTTTTCTTTTCCTAGTTTCTCTTTCATTTTTTTCAGTGATTTAGTGTGTAACTGTGAAACACGTGACTCTGATACACCAAGTATATTGCTGATTTCTTTCAGTGTTAGTTCTTCAAAATAATAAAATGCAATGACTTTCTGCTCATTTTCATTAAGCCCGTTTATTGCTTCTGAAAGCATACGCTTAAGTTCCTGGCGTTCAACCACCTGTTCTGGCTGTTCAAACCTTGGCTTGTTGCCAGCCTCAACCCTGACTTCGCTGCCCTGCTCAAGATATTCATCAAGTGAAACAAGGCTTGCAACCTGTGTCTGGTTAATAAGGCCTTCAAGCTCTCCACCTGATATGCCAAGTTCATTTGACAGTTCTTCATTTGTTGCACTGCGCCCATTCTTTGTTTCAAACTCCTGCATTGCCTGTTCAAGCTTCTTCTGCTTCTGGCGGAGCGTCCTTGGTATCCAGTCCATTTTCCTTATCTGGTCAAGGATAGAACCCCTTATACGCAGGCTTGCATACGTTTCAAATTTTACACCCTTAGTAAGTTCAAACTTATCAATGGCATCTATAAGCCCGAAAATGCCATATCCTACTAAATCATCATATTCAACAGTATAGCCAAGATATATCCCAAGCCTTCCTGCAACAATCTTAACAAGACTGGAATACTCTATAATCAACTGCTCCCTTATCTTCGGGCTTCTGGTACGTATATACTCTTCCCACAAACATTTCCTGCTATTTTCATCCATAGAACAGCTACACCCTTTCTACTGTTTTTCATGAACTTTCAGGCTTTATTTTCCATGCCATCCTGGGATAAGTCTTCCCCAATGGCAATATCTTCCTGTTCCTGCCCGGTTTCTATTTCTTCATGTTTCATAACTGTATTAATATCTTTAACTTGCCCTATTATCCTCTTTGCAATACATCCAATTATATAAAAAATTACCAATGTTGCTAAAAGGACTTTCAGGGAGTAGACTGTTTCTATATCTTTAACTATACATACAATACATACTACTGCCCCTGCTGACAGTGTAATAATCTTTGGAATAACATCTGTCTTCACAAAAAAGCCTCCCATAACCTGAATTATATAGTCCTTACTGATTTTCCTACTGCCTTTATAACAAAATCCCCGGTCTCAGGGTAAAACTCAACTGTGCGCCCAAAATTAAGCCCTGTATCTTCTGCCAGTATACGGATGCCAAGGGAATTCAGCTTCGCCTTGACAGCCTCTACATTCCGCTGGCCGACTTTTAACATATCATTATTAGAACTGAATGCAAACATCTGCGCCCCTCCTGCAATTTTAGCAGTAAGCATGGGCCTCTTTGCACCTGCTTTTATTAACATCTGGATTAACTGGTCTATCCCTGTATCTGCAAACTTTGCTTTATTCTGGTTCTGCCTCACCTTTGTGCTATCAGGCAGCATAACGTGGACCAGCCCCGCTATCTGCGTAGATTTATCATATAAGGCAACCCCCACACATGAACCAAGCCCAAGTGTAGTAATTGCATCTGGCGAACGGCATATATTCAAATCTGCCATCCCGACTTTAATCATATTTGCCATTTTTCATCACCTATACCCCTATTTATATAGCATGTCACATTCCCAATGAATGAAGCATTTTCTTATATGACTCAATCGTAGGTATAAGTATAAAGTAACCACTTATATCTACATCCAAGTCTTTAAACCTTGACTCTATCAATAACGCTTTATCACCCATTTTACCAAACTCAATAGCAGGAACGCTTAATATAGCCCCTGCCATATCTACTGAAAGATATGGTACAGATGAAGTTATAAGCATATTGGTCAGGGATGAAATAGAAGATAAATATGAACCTGCAATAATATTCCCAATTTCTTTTAATGCAGACTCTTCTATTTCATTAAACATGCCTGTAGAAGGGGATGGCGGCTGCCCACATCCCATAAGCTGGTTGACAAGCATATGTGCAGCTGAACTCTCCAGTATAAAAAGCATCATGCCATCAACATCACCTTCAAGGGAAAGTAAAATACCTGCAACTAAGGTTTCAGCACCACCAATAATTTCTGCCAGTTCACTAAACTCAAGCATTGCAACTTTAGGGACATTCATGTCAATACGTGCATTAATAAGCTGTGACAATGCTGTTGTCGCATTGCCGGCTCCTATATTTCCAATCTCTGTCAGGACATCAAATTCTATAATTTCACTATCTGGTTTCTGCATAATAATCCCCCATACCGCATATAGCGGCGCAAATAGTATAGTGGTACTATACCACATCCTTGTTTTCCCTGCCAACAATTACAGCGGAAATATTAAGCAGGGAAATTAAACCATTTCCATGTTTGCCTACACCGCTCAGATACTGTATCAGAGGGTCTGACGGATCTGATGTGTTTGCCTTGTCTATAGAACCTCCGGTCAGGGTAACTACTTCCTTTACCTCATCTACGATTATGCCTATTGCTGACTGCTGCTCAAGCTTAATTATAATAATGCGTGTAGCATTTGTATATTCGTCCGGCTCAAGCCCAAACTTAAGGCGCAGGCTCATTACAGGTATAATTTCACCACGCAGGTTAATAACACCTTTAAAATAATGCTGTGCTTTTGGCACTCTTGTAATCCTCTGGTTCCTTACAATATTATCAACATATTTTATATCTATACCATACTGCTCTGTTCCAAGGCGGACAACTATATACTGCTTGCCTTCACCGGCTATTTCAAGATTCTGTACGTCACTTATTTCTTCCATCGCTTCTACCTCCCCTTATACCAGTGCATTTACTTCAAGAATCAAAGCAATCTCACCATCCCCAAGGATTGTGGCGCCACCTATCATCTTGCCGCAGTTGATATAACTGCCGATTGACTTAATAACAATTTCCTGCTGTCCGATAAGGTTGTCAACAACAAGCCCTGCAAGCTTATTGCTCTTCTTTACAATTACAACTGTAAGGCTTTCAACATCATTATTGTTTGCTTCAATATCAAGTATCTGGTCAAGACGGATAAGCGGGATAACTGTACCCCTCAGGTTGATAACTTCCTTAGTCTGTACATACTTAATATCTGTTACAAGTACATCTTCTATCGTTTCAATGCTTGCTAATGGTATAGCATATTTTTCAGACCCAAGTTCAACCATAAGCGCCTGTATAATTGCAAGCGTAAGCGGAAGCCTTATTATAAAGCTGCTACCTTCACCCATGACAGATTTACATTCAATATTGCCGCCAAGGCCTTCAATCTTAGTTTTAACAACATCAAGCCCTACGCCTCTGCCTGAAACGTCTGTAATTTTCTCTGCTGTTGAAAAGCTTGGCTTGAACAGAAGGTCAATAAGTTCTTTATCAGTCATGTTTTCTGCCTGTTCAGCAGTAATTGTGCCTTTTTCAATAGCTTTGTTTCTTACTTTGTCAACATTAATTCCAGCACCATCATCACGTACTTCTATATTAACATTATTACCATCCTGGTATGCATCAAGATAAATATTTCCAACCTCTTCCTTGCCAAGTGCAATACGTTCATCGTTATCCTCAAGCCCGTGGTCTGCTGAATTTCTTAAAAGATGCTGGAGAGGGTCACCGATTTCATCAATAACTGTACGGTCAAGTTCTGTTTCCTCACCAGTCATATGAAGTTCCATCTTTTTATTAAGCTTTTTGCTTAAGTCCCTTATCATACGCGGAAAACGGTTTACTACATTCTCAATAGGCACCATCCTTACCTTCATGACAGACTCATGCAGGCTTGTGGTCACGCTCTCAAGATATTCTATCTGCTCATTAAATGCAGCATCGCTCTTAGTGTCTTCTTCCGTTGAATTTATTGATACAAGCCCGTTTTTAGCTATAATAAGCTCGCTTACAAGGTTCATAAGCACATCCAGCTTCTCAATGTCAACACGTACTGTACGTCCTACTGCTGGTTTTGATGTTGCTTTTTTAGCGGCAGCCGGCTGTGCCCCGGCGGCTGGTTTTTCTGCTGTCCTGGCGGCAGCCGGCTGTGCTGCAGGCTTTGGTTTCTCTGCCTCTTTCGGCTCTTCTTTAGCTGGTTCCGGTTCTGTCTTTGCTTCTGGCGCATCTAAAACAACCTCAAATGGCCCTACTATTGCTTCTTTAACTTCTGAAACATTCTCAACTGCTGCTTTGACTTTCTCAAGGCTTTCTTTTGTAAAGTATACAAGGCTGAAATCCATATCAAACTTTTCGTCTTCAATATCTTGTACATCAGGTACAGCCTTTATAACCTCCCCAAGCTCTTCTAATGCCTTAAATACAAGGAATGCCCTTGCTGCTTTCAGTATACATGACTCCTGGAGGTACACAGTAACTCCAAAAATATTCTGGTTCTGTGCTTTTGCCTTTTCAAATGTATTTTTCTCAAAATCTGTAATATGTATGCTGCTATATTTTGCACCGCCGTCTGGTGTACTGCTGCCTGGTGCTGGCGCACTGCCTGCTGGTTTTTCTTCACTGCTGCTTTTTCCAGTAGCAGCATCTGCTATGCCATTCAGGGTATTGATAATCTCCTCATTATCTTCTGTCCCTTCATCAGCGGTTTCAAGTATATTGGCAAGATAGCTTTCAAGTGCATCAAGCCCACGGAACAGTACATCTACCAGTTCAGATTTAACGGTCATATTGCCGCTTCTTACTTCCTGGAAAACATTTTCCATATCATGGGTCAGGCGCTGCATACGCTTATATCCCATTGTCCCTGCCATCCCCTTTAATGAATGGGCTGCACGGAAAATCTCATTAATTGTGTCCATGTTTTCAGGCTCTTGTTCCAGTATCATAAGCTGGTCACTGAGAGTCTGCAAATGTTCTTTTGTTTCATCAATAAAAATCTCAAGGTACTGGCTTACATCCATTTATAACACCCCCACGTGTTTTGTAATAGCATCTGCAATGTCCTTTAAAGTAACTACTTCGTCAACTGCACCAGTTTCAGCAATTGCCTTTGGCATACCATAGACTGTACAGCTTTCTGCATCCTGCCCGATAACATAAACTTTATTAGTTTTTTCAAGCTGCAGGATTCCCTGGGTGCCATCTGCACCCATGCCTGTCATTACAACACAGGTTATTTCATCAAATGAGGTCTCCATTAAAGATTCATACATTATATCAGCACATGGTTTAAGCCCGTTCCTTGCTGCCTCTTTCCTGACAGTTATAACATGTTCACTCCTGCTTTTTTCAGCAAGGCGCATCTGTGAACCGCCTTTGGCAATATAGACAATGCCTTTCTTTAAAACATCCCCGTCTGATGCCTCTTTAACAGTAATCTTGCTGAGTTCATCAAGCCTCTTGCTTAAAGAAGATGTAAAGCCTTCAGGCATATGCTGTACAATAAGCACTGGTGCATCAAGGTTTGCTGGCAGGAAAGGCACTACATACTGGAGTGCCTTAGGCCCTCCTGTAGAACATGCAAGTGCCACAAGCTTCCTTGCCCCTTTGCCTGCTGGTGTCTTTGAGTGGTTAGTCCTGTCTGAAACACCTCCCGGGCATACACGTGCGCCACTGTCTAAAGGCTTTCTTGCTGCTACAGTGCCCTGGCTTCCAGCTCCTGCCAGGCTTCCTGGTTTCGTTACAGCAGGGCGCAGCCTCCTTTTAACGTCTTCGTTGGAGGCTTCAGAGGTACGCAGCCCGATTGCAGCATATAGCATTTCAATAAGCCTCTGCCCAAAGGACGGACCTTTTGCTTCTGAAAGGCTGTCAGGCTTGGTTATAAAGTCAAATGCACCTAATTCAAGTGCCTGTATAGTTTCTTTAGCACCTTCCCTGGCAATAGTACTTACAATTACCACACGTTCTTTGCGCCCTTTCCTGTTAAGCTCCCTCAAAAATTCAATACCGTTCATCTTAGGCATATTAATGTCTAAAACTATAGCATCGAACTTCCCTCCATTCTCTAATATCTTTAAGGCATCTTCACCATTCGCTGCATACTTTTCATTATGTAATTCCTCATCTGAGTTTATTATATCAGATATGGTTCTTCTCATAAGTGCAGAATCATCAACAATCAAAATATTTTTCATTATATACCTCCTGGGTACGTATTTTCTATTAAATTCCCTGTCTTTCAAGCCAGAAACCAAAATGTATAACCTGTTCACGCTGCTGCTCTGTTATTCCAGCATATTTAAGCCTTATATCAAAAATACCTTTTATATTAGCAAGTTCCCCTGAATACACTACTTCACATATTACAGGAAAAGCCCTTTTATTATTATATTCTCCAAAGTTCAAAACGCAGAACAGATATTCCCCTTTATCTATCATCTGCCTGGAAGTAAACCTTAACCCTCCGCCGCTTATATCAGACAATGCTTCCTGCTTAAATCCTTTTATGCCTGACAGGCTTTTTTTAACATCTTCCCATTCTCTATTAATAATGTCGTGTACCTGTGTTTTCTCTAATACAATATATGCAAAAAGTGAATGGCATGGGTAACGCTGGTAGCGCCGTCTCTGCACTTTCTGTATCGGTGAAACTATCCTGGCAGTATAATAACAATAGCCATCCTCATTGCTGCTTGAAATATAATATGCATTGCATCTGTATACTTTATTCATATTATAAATATCAAGTATATAACATTCCTGTTTCTTAAGCACTGTCCTGCCATCACTGCCATCGCTGTCATCAGCAACAATAATTTCTGAATCAGATATAACCTTATGAAGATGGCAGCAGCAAATTTTGTTCTTTTCCATGCCATCATCTGCTGGCTGGAAAAGACATTTATAAAATATTACTTTGCTTTCATTACTTACCAGTTCCTCCAGCATATAAATACCTCTCTTTTACCTGTTGTGGTTCCTTAGTATCTTTGCAAAAATACCTGATAACCCACTACCTGAAGGGCTGATATGTCTGCTGCTCTTGTTTTCAAGTATAGAAGCAAGTTCCTGTATCGCCTTTGAAGAAGGTGCATTAGGATAAGCAAGGGATACTGGGCGCTGTTTCATAACTGCCTTCTGTAAAAAACTGTCATAAGGAACAGCTCCCATATAATCCATTTCCATTCCTAAAAACCTCCCAACTACAGAATCCAGTTTTTCAAACAATTCCCTTCCCTCTTCCCTAGTCTGCGTCCTGTTGCCAAGCAGCCGTATCTTTAATAAATCTTTATTATAACCTTCCTGGCCTTTAAGTGTCTTTAACAGCACATATGCATCTGTAATTGAAGCTGGTTCAGGAGTAGCTACAAGCAGTATTTCTGCACTGGACAAAATCATTTCCATAACATTGTCAGAGATTCCTGCACCTGTATCAATAATTATAATATCTGCTATGTTGTCAAGCTGGTACATTACATTTACTAAAATCTTAAGCTGCCCGCTTGTAAGGTTTGCAAGTTCATGTATGCCTGAACCTCCTGATACAAATCCTATATTGCCAGGGCCTTTTGTAATAATTTCTCCTACATTCCTGCCCCTGAATATCACATCAGATAAATTATATTGTGGCCTTATGCCAAGCATAACCTCTATATTAGCAAGTCCAAAATCTGCATCAAGTATAACTACTTTTTTCCTAAGCCTGCTAAACTGTATTGCCAGGTTTAAAGAAATATTTGATTTGCCTACTCCCCCTTTGCCGCTTGTAACAGTTATAACCCTTGCAAGGTGCTCCTGCCTGGTCTGCTTTTTAACTAAATTCCTTAACTGCTCTGCCTGGTCCATCAGCTATTTCCTCCAAGAAGCTGTTTTGCAATTTTCTGGGCATCAATTTTACTTATATCATTAGGAACATTCTGTCCTTCCGTAATGTATGAAAGGGGTGCTCCTGTCAGTATATGGATATTAAATATATTTCCCATCGTGTCTGTTTCATCAAGCTTTGTAAAGATTAAATTATACTTACATATCTCTGAATATATGCCTGTTATCCTCACTAAATCCTGGTACTTTGTAGTTGCGCTTAATACAAGGAATATTTCCCTTTCATTTTCAGGTATGGTCTTTAATAACTGCACCAGGTCTTCTTTCTGTTCTTCGTTATTATGGGAACGCCCAGCAGTATCTATAAGCACAAGGTCATATCCAGGCTGTTCTTCCCTTAATTTTGCCAGTTCTTCTGGCGTATACACAACATTAAGTGTTATGCCTAAAATATTAGCATAAACTTTAAGCTGCTCAACTGCTGCAATCCTGTACGTGTCTGATGTGACAAGTGCAACATTTGATTTATTGGCAAGTTTCATCATTGAAGCTATTTTAGCAATTGTAGTTGTCTTGCCAACACCAGTAGGCCCTATAAAAAATATATATTTTGTCTGCTTTGTTTTTAAATCTATTAAATGCGGTGAACCTATTTTTAATACGATTTTCTGGTAAACTCCAGCCAGTATATTGTCAAGTGTCGAATTATAACCAAGTGTCCCTTCTATCTCTTCTATAATCTGGTTCACATAAGACTCTTCAACTTCATTTTGTATAAGCTGTTTTCTTATTAAATCAAGATAAGCCTGGTTTTTATCAACCACTCTTTCTTTCTCATCTTTTTCCTCTTCCCTGTTTAATACCATCTGCTTTTCAAGCAAATCTTGTAATGTATTAAGTTTCTGTTCTATATCACTATCACTGTCTTCTTTGCCTGTGCCGTCTTGTCCTGGCTCATCCTCAATAATCTGGCTGTTCTTTATAAGCCTTTCCCTTTCTGCCTCTTTCTGCGCTGCCTTAGAGTCAGGTGCCGGCGCAAACTGTTTTTCATTAAGCACCTGCTGCAATTTAGAAAAATCAGGGGCTTCTTCTTTTGCTGCTGGTTGTGGTTCTTCCTTCTTAATCTCATCAACAGCAGCAGTCACCTCAAACGAAGGCTTCCTGAACAGTTTAAATATGCCATGCGGGCTGGTTTCCTTAGTATTCATAATTGAAACACTTTCACCAAGGTCTGCCTTAGCAAGTGATATAGCTTCTTCTTCTGTTTTTCCAATATATTTCTTGATAATCACTATACTGTCACCATCCCTATAGATTGTAATTCAACATCAGATGCTATCTCATTGTATGATATAACAGTCAAATCCCTGAACTGTTCTGATGTAATCTTCTTAAAATACATACGTACAATAGGTGAAGTCACTATAATAGGGTTTTTGCCCAGTTCTTCCATTTTCTCTACCTCATCCCTCACTGAATTTAATATATCCTGCATCTTTTCAGGCGCAAGGTTTATATATGCACCCTGTTCTGTCTGTTTGACAGACCCCATAATCTCCTGCTCTATCTTCGGGTCAAGTGTAACTACACTTGTCATCTCATTTGAAGGGAAATATTTATTTGAAATAGCACGTTTTAAGCTCTGGCGCACATATTCAGTAAGCACATCTGTATCTCTTGTAGTAGTTGCATTATCTGCAAGCGTTTCAAATATTGTAACAAGGTCTCTTATTGAAATGCCTTCTTTTAAAAGGTTTTGTAAAACTTTCTGTATCTCACCAACACCAAGAAGCTTAGGCACAAGTTCTGACACAAGTGTTGTATTAGCTTCCTGTACATTATTAATAAGGTTCTGTACATCCTGCCTTGTAAGAAGTGTGTCAATATTGTTCCTTACTACTTCTGTAAGATGTGTTGCAATAATTGACGGCGGGTCAACAACTGTATATCCAAGTGATTCAGCACGCTCCCTCTGTGACTCTGTTATCCAGATTGCTGGCAGATGGAATGACGGCTCAAATGTAGGTATACCTGTAATTTCCTCTTCTACATAACCTGGGTTCATTGCCATATAATGGTCAAATAAAATTTCACCCTCACTAATTGGCACGCCCTTTATCTTAATAAGGTACTGGTTAGGGTTAAGCTGTATATTATCCCTTAAACGTATCATAGGCACAACACACCCAAGTTCAAGTGCAATCTGCCTTCTAATCATAACTACCCTGTCCAAAAGGTCACCGCCCTGGTTTACATCCGCAAGCGGTATAATGCCATATCCAAATTCAAGTTCTATAGGGTCAACCTGAAGAAGTGACACAACATTTTCCGGACGCCTGATTTCTTCAGCAGACTCTTCTTCCTCACCAACTTCTTCTTCTATTGATGCTTCTTCCATTGATGCTTCAATAGCCCTTCCTGCAATTATAAACAATACTGCATATATAAGACATAAAAGTGTTGACAGTGGCGTAACAATTCCAAGGAATGCCATGCTGCCGCCAACTATGTAAAGTACCTTCGGAATAGAGAAAAGCTGTTTTAGAAGCACATTCCCAAGGTCTGCTTCTTTGGAAACTTTTGTAACAAGTATACCTGTTGAAAGCGATATAAGCAGTGATGGTATCTGGCTTACAAGACCATCACCTATAGTGAGTATGGTATATTTTGCAAGCGCATCTGACATTTCAAGCCCCTGCATAACAACACCAAGCATAAGGCCTCCTGCAAAGTTTATTACAGTAATGATAAGGCCCGCCATTGCATCTCCCTTAACATACTTTGTAGCACCGTCCATAGCACCGAAAAATGATGATTCATCCTGTATTTTCTGGCGTCTTTCCTTTGCCTGTTCATCATTTATTGCGCCTGTGTTCAAATCAGCATCTATAGCCATCTGCTTACCAGGCATTGCATCAAGCGTAAACCTGGCTGTAACTTCTGATACACGTTCTGAACCTTTATTTATAACAACAAACTGGATAATAACCAGTATCATAAATACAATTATACCAACAACAAGGTTGCCACCACCCACGAACTGCCCGAATGTTTCAACAACATTACCAGCATAACCTGTCAGAAGAATATTCCTTGTAGAACCTACATTAAGGGACATCCTGAAAAGCGTTGTCATAAGCAGCAGTGTAGGGAACGATGACATATTAAGCGCTTCCTTTGAAAATAACGCATTAAAAAGCACAATCATCGCTATACTTATATTAAATAATATCAATATATCAAGTAATAAAGCCGGAATTGGCACAATAAGAAATATAACTGGCACCAATATGTATAATCCAAGAAGTAAATCCTGCCTTTTCATCAGAAAACCATACCTTTCATAATTTACCTTTTATATTATAAACATAAGCAAGAATTTCGGCAACCATCTGGTAAAGCTCAGGTGGTATCTGTGCCCCCACATCTACGTTGTGGTAAAGCATCCTTGCTAATGGTTTGTTCTCTACTATTTCTATATCATTTTCATTTGCAACATCTTTTATTTTAGCTGCAAGAAAATCTGCACCTTTTGCAACAACTATTGGTGCTTCGTATTTAGTCTTGTCATAAAGAATAGCAACTGCAAGGTGTGTAGGGTTTGTAATTACAACATCTGCCTGTGGCAGCGCATTCATCATACGCCTTTGTGATGCCTGCTGCATACGTGCCCTCTGCTGGCTCTTAATCTTAGGGTCACCTTCTGCATTCTTAAATTCATCCTTAACTTCCTGCTTGGTCATCTTCATGTCTTCATGGAACTTCCACTTGCGGTACCGCCAGTCTGCAAATGCCACTATAAAGAAAATAACACTAATCCTTATTCCAATATCTATAACAGTATTGCCTATAAGCTCTATTGCCTGGAAAAGCGTATAGGAATACATATTAAGCACCATTGCCCATCTGTCTTTTAAAAAGTCATAAACTATATACGTCAGCACTGCAATTTTAACAAGTGAAATAACCAGGTCAACAATTTTGTCTTTTGAAAAAAGGCGCTTAATGCCGCTTACAGGGTTAAACTTGTTAAAATTGGGCTTCATTGGCTCAAATGAAACCTGCCATTTTACCTGTACAAGTTCAGATATGAAAACAGTTGCAAATGAAATTGCCAGAAATGGAATTAATGTAATAATAATTATCTGTAATACACTGCCCATAAGTGAACATGCAATCTGTAGTGTAAATTCATTATCTGTATATTTTGTAATTCCTGAATATAGGTAATGGTAACTTGTCAGGAAACGCTCCCCAACAAATCCTAAAAATATTTTTATTGTTATAAAAAATATTAACAGCGACGAGGCTGTAGTTACCTCCTTGCTCTTGGCTGCCTGCCCTTTTTTACGGGCATCAGTAAGCTTCTTGGCGGTAGGTTCTTCTGTTTTCTCACCGCCTTCACCATCTTTAGCAAAGAGCTGCAAATCATATCTGAATGAATACATAAAATCCCACCTCTTGCCTGCTCTATATATCATAACCTATTTATCAAAAAATATCAATATCTGATGTATCTGTTTTGTCTGGGGTGTTGTCCTGGCAATACCAAAAAGCTACAGTTATGACGCCAATGCCTTCATAAACATTCCCGTGATTTCCCTCATTTCCTGGAATATAAAGTCCACTACCCCAGGCATCATGCCCATTACCATAAACAGTACAAACAGCCCCACAAAAAGTTTAAGCTGGATTCCTATTACAAACATATTCATCTGTGGCGCAACTTTAGCAAGTACACCAAGTATTACGTTTATTATAAAAATACATGTAAATATTGGAAGTGCCACCCTTATAGCTATTACAAAGTAATCTGAAACATATGTTGTAACAACTTTTAATAAGTCTGCTTCTATTTTTGCCCCTCCTATTGGTATCAGCTTGTATGACTGCACTAACGCATCAATAATAAAGTAATGCATGTCTGATACAAGGAACATCAGCATAAAAATATGTGAAAGGAAATTTGCTGTAATAGTTGACTGTATATTTGAAGACGGGTCAAATTCCATTGCCATAGAAAGACCTAATTCCATATCTATAAAATGTCCTGAATAATTTAGTATATAAAGGCAGAAACCAGAGCCAATTCCTATTACCAGCCCTGTTATTGCTTCTTTCATAATAAGTAAACTGTACCCATACAGTCCTGTATATTCTACATTAGTATAGTCTGTTGTATTCATTATAATAATTGAAAGAAATAGTGAAATTGCTGCCTTTACCTTTACTGGCACCGAATTATTACCAAAAAACGGGGTAACTGAAACTATTGAGGCAACCCTTACAAAAACAAGTATTGCAAATTCAAGATATTCTATTGTAAAATTCACTGTACTTCCCCGCCTTACCTAATGTATTCTGGTATATGTGAAACAAGGTTTGTAAAAAGCTCTGACATATTGTTAAGCATCCAGCTTCCACATAACACAATTATAAGCATTATTGCCAGGAATTTGGGTACAAATGTAAGCGTCTGTTCCTGTATTGAAGTAATTGTCTGGAATATGCTTATTATAAGGCCTATAATTAGCGAAACCAGCAGAAGCGGCGCTGCTGTTTTTACTATAACCCATACAACTTCCCTTGCAATATCAATTATTACTCCTTCTGACATATTTATCCCTGCCTTTCTTTACTTCAGATACTCTTCACTTAAACTAAAAACACATTCAAGGTTTTTATACAAATGAATCAACTAACTGCCCTATAATCAGGTTCCACCCATCTGCCATTACAAAGAGAAGTATTTTGAATGGCATTGATATTGTAGTAGGGGGAAGCATCATCATACCCATTGACATAAGGGTAGACGCCACTACCATATCTATTACAATAAATGGCAGGTATAATATAAACCCTATTATAAATGCCATTCTTAATTCGCTTATAATAAAGGCAGGTATTATTACTGTAATTGGAAGGTCTTCATAACTGTTTACAGACTCCCTGTCTGTTTCATTAATATCAAGGAAAAGTTCCAAATCCTTGTCACGTGTCTGCTTAAGCATAAAGGTTTTTAGTGGCTTTGCACCAGCCTTTAATGCATCTTCCTGCACCACCTCGCCTGACATAAACGGCTGTACTGCTGTTTCATTGACTTCTGAAAACACTGGCGCCATAATTGCAAGCGTAATAAATAGCGCAAGCCCCACAAGCACCTGGTTAGGCGGAGAAGTCTGTGTAGCAAGCGCAGTCCTTATAAAGTGCAGTACCACTATAATACGGGTAAACGATGTAACCATTATAAGTATTGATGGCGCAAGCGACAAAATGGTAAGCATTATAAGTATCTGTAATGTGGCTTCAAGATTTGCGCTGCCTGCATTGGAAGATATGGTCAAATCAACTGTGTTATCATCTATATCCGCTTCCCCGTCAATTTCTTTTTGTGTGGTAGCATCAACACCCCTGGCATATACATACGCCGGGCCTGCTGCATTGAAAATAATAAAACTTGCACAAAGCATTAAAAAAATATTTAATGCTGGTTTCTTGCAAAAACGCTTAAGCTTTGCTTTTATATTGTTTTTTTCTTTATTATTTTTATTTCCCATTTTTTTTATCATCATCTTTCATTTTTCTGTTATTAATCATTTGTCCCATAACGTCTTTAAATGATGTATTATTCAATTCTGTTTCTTGAAGCTCTATTTCATCTCCAGAAAGCTCTGTAAGCTTAACTATATTATCTTTTGATGTCATAATTGAAACAAATTTACTGCCAATTTTAACTATATACAATATTTTGCCTGGTGCTAACTGGTAAGACTCAATTATCTTTATATTGCCATTGCCTTTCTTAATAAGTCCTGAATTAGCATACCACTTTGTAAAATAAAACGCAGCCACAAGCACCGCAATAAAAATTATAAACAGAATAATAAACCTAAAAATGCCGGCGGCTGCAGAAAACTCAGTTATTAATATCCTCATATTCTTACACCTCCGGCTTTTTATTTTATTATTTTACTATTTCTGTTAATCTTATACCAAAGCTTTCTTCAATAACAACTACCTCACCTTTGGCAACAAACTTGCCATTGACAAGTACATCTACAGGCTCACCTGCCAGTTTGTCAAGTTCTATAATTGTACCTGGCGCAAAATCAAGTATTTCTTTAATTGACTTATTAGTACGTCCAAGCTCTACAGTTACTTCAAGAGGGACATCCATAATAAGGTCAATATTTTCCTGTTGCATAAGCGGGCTTACACCTGCATTAAATGGCTGGAACTGTGCTGTCTGTACATTGACATTCTGTACAGGCATCATATATGGCTGCTGTACCATTTGCTGCCCAGGCATTGGCTGCTGCATCTGCATCATGGACGGGTCTTGTACTGGCGGCTGTGGCTGCACTGGCTGCTGTGCCATAGCTGGTTCTGGTGCAGCAGAAGGAGCCGGCTGTGGTGCAGTGGCTGGCTGTGGTGCAGGAGCTGGCTCAGGCTCTGCTGTACTGGCGCCTCCCATTGTGTTATTCATAAACTTATTATAAAGCTCCCTTGCAAAGTCACATGGATATAACTGCATAATCTGGCTGTCTACAAGGTCACCAATCTTCATGTCAAATGATACCTGTACTATCTGGTCTTCAAGGAAATTCAGTATCTCAGTATCGTCAATAGTATCATTCAAATCCACAAGGCTTGCTGAAGGAGGACTGATATCCACTTTTCTTTCAAGCATTGATGAAAGGGATGTTGCCGCTGAACCCATCATCTGGTTCATAGCTTCACTTATTGCACTAAGGTGGAGTTCAGAAAGCTCACCATCTGTATTAGTGCCATCACCGCCCATCATAAGGTCTGTAATAATCTTAACATCATGTTCCTTTAAAATAAGGATATTATTACCATCAATTCCCTCTATATATGAAATATGTATAAATACACATGGTCTGTCATACTGCTCTGACAGTTCATTAATAGTTACATAGGAAACCCTTGGCGTAGTAATAGTAACTTTATTATTTAACAGGGTAGATAATGTAGTTGCTGCAGTACCCATATTAATATTGGCAATCTCACCAACCGCATCTCTTTCTGCCTCACTTAATAACTCATTATCCTGTGCAGATGTATCATCAGAAGATGCTCCACCACCGCCTGTCAATGCATCAATTTCTTCTTGTGATAACATTCCATCCATAGTTTATTGCTCCTCCCTTATAATTGATGTAACCCGGACAGCATATGAATCCGCTGTTGCACCAGGTAATGCAGTAAATTTCCTGATACTCCCCACATACACATCAAGTTCATCATCTACTTTAGTATTCAGCTTAATTATATCACCAATCTGAATATTCATAAAATCATTTACAGAAATAGAACTTCTTCCAAGCATAGCCCTGACAGGAATTTTTGCCCTGTCAATTATAGTTTCAATATCTTCACTGTATGCCCCTGCATCATGCTGCTTCATGCTTGAATACCAGTACTTTGTATTTAACTTGTCAATAACTGGTTCTACAGATGCAAATGGTATACATATATTCATAAACCCTTCAACAGCCCCAATCTTAATACTAAGTGTTACAATTGCAGTCATCTCGCTTGGTGATATAAACTGTGCAAACTGTGAATTGGTCTCAATACGTTCAAGCCGTGGCTCAATAGTAACAACGCTTTCCCATGGGTCAACCATAAGATTGGTACATATGTCGAGGATTTTCTCCAATATAATAAGCTCAATTTCTGTAAATTCCCTGCTTTTTGCAAGGGGCGCACCCCCACCGCCAAGCATACGGTCTACTATAGTAAAGCCAATATTTGTAGCCAGGTCAATTATAATATTGCCTTCTAATGGGGCGAAATTAACAACTCCAAGCAATACCGGGTTAGAAAGCGCATTGGCAAATTCTGAATAAGTATTCGCTTCTGCATTCATAACTTCTACTTGTATGTTCTTGCGCAGATATGCCGGTAAATTTGTAGATAAAAGACGGCCATAATTTTCGAATATAATCTCCAGCGTCCGCAGATGGTCTTTGGAAAACTTGGAGGGTCTTGCAAAATCATAATTCTTGACACTTTTTTCAGGTGTCTCATTTAACTGGTCAGCATCCAGCTCACCATTACTTAATGCATTAAGCAGATTATCTATCTCTTCCTGAGATAAGGTATCTCCCATTCTTTTCACCTCACACCCGGACAAATTGGATACAGAATCCGGTTCATTATAACAGGAACTTCACTTCTCCCTGATGCCTTGAAAAAAAACAAAGCACTAAATAATAATAACATATTTTAAAGATAAATTAAACCCCAAATTGTATTACTGGTGCATAAAATTCTTTAAAGTAAGTTCAACTACACACTTAGTCCCAAATTTTTCCTTTATTTGTTCCAGTGATTCTTTCTTTATAACATCCTCTGAAATAGTATCATTAGTTTTTGACTGCATTACAGAACGTATTATGTCAGTAATTGTTGACTGGTAAGAAGCAATTGTTTCTGTCTTAAAATCATCGTAATCATCCGACTTTTTGTTAACGCCAACTGTAAAGCCGTCAAATAATGCATAATGGTCTTTTTTATCAGAAGCGCCTGGTCCAAGGTTTACTGTCTGCTGTGCCTCAAATGCCACATCAGTATATTCTATATCACTTACTGTATAATCATCTTCCGGGTCAGCATCATCATCATCAAGCTCAATGTCTAAAATTGATGCCACTTGTGTAATTAACTTGTTGGTTTTATTAAATGCTGGCATCATTACAAAGAACAAGATTGCAGTTAAAACAACATTGACTACAGTTAAAGCTGTAATAATAACACTAAATATATTTTTTTTCATTTTTTAAACACCTTCCTTAATGGGTATTACTATATATTTTAATCTCTACACGCCTGTTCCTGGCTCTTCCCTGTGCATTATCATTGCTTGCAACAGGAATTGTTTCACCACGGCCTGACGCTTCAAGAAATTTAGGTTTAAGGCCTTTAATATCTTTTAAATATTCCAGGACTTTTGTAGCCCTTGCAGTAGAAAGCCATAAGTTGCTTGGATATGCTGCACTGTTTATAGGCACATCGTCTGTATGCCCTTCAATCTTTACCAGCTTGCCAGGATAATTCTTAAGTATGTCCCCGACCCTGCTAAGGATTTTCTTAGCTCCGTCTGGTATCTCGGCACTGCCAGATTCAAATAACAAATCACCACTAAGTGAAACCATTACATACTGGTAACTATCATCTATTGTAACATCTACAGAATCTTCAAGGCGTTTCTGCTCTGTCTGTTCCACAATTTCATTATATAGTTCTTCTGTCTGGTTTTTCTGTTGTTTTTCAAGCTCTTCAATAAATTCCGCAAGTGGGTCGTTTTCAATTTCTGATTCACTGGCTTTTCCCATATCAGAATAATATTCATCAAGGTTGTTAAGCTGTGTAGCGCCACTTGAAACAAGCACACCTTCACCTATAGCCTGGGCACCGCCGTTGAAAATGCTAAAACTATTGGAAAGCGATGCAACAAGTTCTGCGTATTTTACCTCATCTACATTGGACATTGAAAATAAAAGTACGAAGAAACATAACAAAAGGTTCATAAGGTCGGAAAAGGTATCTTTCCATCCATCAGTTTTAATTTCTTCTTCCTGCTTCTTTGCTCTTGCCATTAAGCCTCACCACCTTCAGGAGCAGCATCTTCTCCGCCTTCACTCATTGCGTCACGCACAGAAGGCGCAAGGAATGATTTCAGTTTCTCTTCTATAACACGCGGGTTTTCACCTGCCTGTATTGATAAAAGCCCTTCTACCATTATTTCTTTCATTTTTATTTCATTGGCATTATGCATCTTAAGTTTAAATGAAATAGGTATACAAACCCAGTTGGAAAGAAGTGAACCATACAACGTAGTAAGAAGTGCTACCGCCATATTAGGCCCGATTTTTGCCATATCTTCCATGTTGTAAAGCATGTTTACAAGCCCTATAAGAGTACCAATCATACCCCAGGCAGGACCCATGCTTCCCCAGTTAGCCCAGAACATAACCTTTTCATTATGCCTTTCATCTATAGCGCCAAGCTCTGTATCCATAATATTCCTTACAAGTTCAGGGTCAGTACCATCAACTATAAGCATAATGCCCTTTTTTAAGAAGTCATCTTCAATATTATTGGCAGCCTCTTCCAAAGCAAGCAGACCCTCTTTACGGGCAACGTTAGATAAGTTAATAATGTTCTTTATTCCCTCGGCAGGGTCGATATTATGTACTTTCATTGCAAGTCCTATAGACTTAAATGAAGATAAAAATACTGGAAAGCTCTTTGCCTGCATCATCATACAACATACGGAACCACCGATAGTAATAAAGATAGAGGTCCGGTCATAGAAATGCTCCATAGCTGCTGGTCCTTCATCACCAGTAACAATACCAAGCACAACCATGCCAAGACAAACAACCATTCCTACAATTGTTGTAATATCCACAACTTACACCACCTTATAATTTAATAGTAAGAGCATATATACACAAAAAATGCGTATAATATATATATAATTTCTATATTATTCAATAGAATTACATTCTCTCTTAAACAATTTTACTAAATTTTTCACGTTCTGTCTACTTTCTTTTACAATTATTTTTTTCCCTGTGGTCAGCGTGATAACCGTATCAGGTGTTTCTTCAACTGTTTCAATCAAATCCGAATTAACTGTAACACCAGAACCATTTAACCTGGTAACATCAATCATGATAAAATTCCCCCTTTCCCTGTCCCCTTCTCTGCTGGATAACAAAAATACAATTCTTTTTAATCTTTTTAACTCTTTTCTTAAATCAAGCCGGCAACAAACAAACGTGTGGGTTGTAACGCAATTAATGTTCATTGCCGGCTTATTTTATTTTACATATTAAAAGTTACTTAAAATTTATACTTAACGTTTAAGGTTTACAAGTTCCTCAAGCATGGAGTCTGTTGTTGTAATAATACGTGAATTTGCCTGGAAACCACGCTGTGTTGTAATCATTGTTGTAAATTCTGATGCAAGGTCTACGTTTGACATTTCAAGTGCACCTACTGTAAAGCTTCCTGAAATGCTTACTGCTTCACCAACACCATCAAATGTACCTGAGTTAAGTGTCTGTGCAAAAAGGCTGTTACCAACCGCTTCAAGACCTGAAGGGTTGTTAAATGTTGCAACTGGAATCTGTGCAAGGCATTTCTTTGAACCATTATTATATGTACCATATACATAACCATCCTCGTCAATTGAAATACCTTTCATCTCACCAGCAATATTACCTGCGCCTTTGGCTTCAAGTTTATCACCTTTGGTATATGTAATATTTGAAATAGATGAATACTGGGTAAGTGCAGATACATCAATCATAACACCGCCTGTGCCAGTAGCAGAGTCATACTGGTCAAACGTATTGTCAATTGCACCATCCCCGTCACCAGGATTAATACTTAATATAATACCAGTAGTTTTATACTGTGATGTATCAGGGATTTCACCATTATTAGTTGTACTAAAAAAATCACCAGTTTTTGTATTAAAGTTAAGTAATGCAGCGCCATCACCACCGCCAGTTATAGTTGTAAATTTGCCAGTTTCTGCATTTATTGCATCATCAGCTACAGTATATTCTGCACCACCAAGTGTAACTGTTGCACCTGTACCAGCATAAGTTACAGCACCATCATCACCTGTTACTTCCCTTACAAAAATTGAGTTTCCATTTTCATCCATAATATCACCAAGGTACACCCTGTATGATGTAAGCTGTGTATCATCAGCCCCTGCATCTGCGTTTTCATCTGGTTTAACTATAAGCAACTTAGCTGTATATAACTGTCCGAGTTTGTCATAAAAGCTTATTGTTGCAACTAAACCACTGTCTATTGCAACACCATCATCACTTAATGTTACTTTAAGGTCTTTATCATTTTTATCAATATTTCCTTTTAATGTAACATTAGTAGTAGCTGTTGGTGGATAGTAAAGGTTATCTGCTGACATTACTGTAAGGTCTCTTACTACATCCCTTTGTACATTTCCCTCTGCATCAGCCATCCATCCCTGGACTGTAGCATTGTTTACTGTTGAGTAGAGTGTACCATTTGTATCTACATTAAGTGCACCTGCCTTTGTAAAATATGTAGCACCGCCTGATTTTACAATAAGGAATGACTCACCATTAATGGCAATGTCAAGAGCCCTGTTTGTTGAGGATGTTCCGCCCTGCTCTGTGATATTTGTTGTAATCGATGCTACCTGTGAGCCAAGACCTATCTGCTTGGCATTAGAGCCTGCTGCCGCTGTTGCAGCATCCGGGCCTGTTGCTGGTGATGTTGTCTGGTAAAAGGTATCAGCAAAGTTTACGCTGCTTCCCTTAAACCCTACTGTGTTTACGTTTGCGATGTTATTACCAATAACATCCATTCTTGTCTGGTGTGTCTTAAGACCTGCAACACCAGAGTAAAGTGATCTCATCATAACTTTTTTCCTCCTTAATTATATAGGAATACTTTAAACTTATCTGCCATTCAAAGTCTTACGCTTCCTTGTGAGGTCCAGCGCATAGTATTTCCACTAATTAACTGATAACACTATCCTATTACAGCTCCGTCTATATTAGTAAATATAGAATCAGCGGAACTGCCTACTGCTGTAATTACTGTATTATTGCTGACATTTACAATAAATGCCATATCATCAACCATTACCAAAGACTCCCGGATTCCTTTCTCACGTGCCTTCGTTGTTCCATTTTCCAGACGTTCCATCTGCTCCGCAGACAGATTAATATTTCTTGTAGCAAGCCTCTGGTTAGCATGCTTAGAAAACTTTAAGCCTTCTGTTTTCTCAGACTGCTTATTGTTTAATATCTCCTGAAATGAAAGCTCCGGTCCTGTGGCATGGGCAATATCCGCCTTCTGGCTGTTTAAAAGCCTGCCAGCCATCTGGTTTATTGATGGATAATTCTCATTAAGTTTATTCATAGCCCTTCACCTCAATTCCAAAGCTTTTTATGCAGTTGCTGTTCCTTCTGTTCCTGTACTTCCAGAACCTTCTGTGCTTCCGCCATCACCTTCTGTTCCACCTGGATTTTCTGTATCCGTTCCAGGAGGCAAATCTGGTTTAACACCTTTAATTACCAGTGTTACACTTTCATAGTCAACTGTCTTGTTAGGATCATCAAATACAAATGCTATATTATATGTACCTGCATCAAACTTTTCAAATACTTTCTTATTAATAATAAGCTTGCCATCACTGTATGTTACATTGCTTGGGTCAATAGTTACTGGTTCAGCCTTTTCATTAACAATTGCAATACCCATGCTGGATGCCTGGTATTCGTCTTCACCAAGTGACACGTCCTCAATTACAACATTCTGTGGGTCATGGTGCAGGTATAAAATATTCTGTTCCTTAACTGATGGAAGTTTCTGTGAAATAACGTAAAGTTCATCCCTTACTTCTACAATTTCATCATACTTAAACTCAACACCATTTACTGTAACATAAGCATCACCGTCTTTCATGGTAACAAATTCAACCATGCCTTCTTCTTTCTGGTTAACCCCCGTTGAAGAAGTACTTTCTGCATATACATACTTACCAACAAGCGTAAATGCTGATGTATGCTGTGTTACATCCATCATGTTCTGCATATATTCAAGCTCTGAGAACTGTGCAAGCTGTGTTACATACTCTGTATTATCTGTAGGCTCTAACGGGTCCTGGTACTTCATCTGTGTTACAAGCAGCAGCAGGAAATCATCCTTGCCAAGCTGTGAACCAACTTTTCTTTCTTTAGACTGTGAACTTTCAGATATATCTACCTTTCCGTCAACTACATCTGCTATAAAGCTCATATTACCCCTCCTTTCATGTTATGCTGTAAAGTCTATACTGCTTCCCATGTCAAGCCTGCTGCGGCTCTGTCTGCCAGATACTATAGTATCTGTATTACCTTCACTGTCTTCTTCATCATCAAAGTCAAATTTAAAACGCCTTCCACTGCCCTTTTCAAATTCCTTCTGGTTCTGTGAATCTGCCTGGCTGCTTTGTGAAAATGTAAAGTCTGATACTTCAACTTCTACTGCGTCAACTTTAAGGCTTCTGCTCTCAAGTGCTTCACGCAGTTCAAACATCTGGCTCTGTAAGGCTTCTTTTGCTTCTTCTGACTGTACTGTAAAATTAGCTGTCATAACACCATGGTTTGATGTAACTGATACCAGCACTTTGCCAAGGCTTTCAGGATTAAGCTGTAACTGCATGTTTGTCATTTCCTTGCCCATTGTTACCTTAATCTGCTCTACAACCTGGTTTACAATATTAATCATTGTCTGCATATTTGCCTGCTGCGGCACAATCCCGTCCTGGACATCTGCTGCAGCTTGTGCAAGGTTCTGTATAAAACCTGCCTGGCTGTTGAAACTCTCTTCATGTACTGTCTGCCTGGCTTCTGTCTGTACACCACTCTCTGCCATTTCACTGCCTGCCTGGCTTCCTGTGCCCTGTTTAAAGTTTTCTGCATTGCCTGTACCAGCCTGTTCTTTGCCAGTTAACAGCTTTCCGTCTTGCTGCTGGATGTTATCCTTTACTTCTGTTTCTTCAGAAACCGCCGCTGCTTCTTTGCCTGTTGAAGCATATTGCACTGTTTCCTCTTTGCTTGCAGTTACCTGTACATCTTCTTCATTAGCAAATTCTACTGTAACAGTTTTATCTGCCATCTGGTCTGCTTCCTGCACCGCATTGCTAATATTTGCAAAGCTGCCATCTGGCATATCCTGTAAAAGTTGTGCAAAATCACTTTCTGCCATGCCTGTTAATGCCTCTATATCAATATCAGCAATAACATCCGCAAGGTTGTTTAACTGTAACATCATGGACTCATCCATAAGCAAATCTGTAACATCTGATGCATTGTTGATAAACATTACAAACTGCTTTAAATTGCCCATGTCAAGCAAATCAGCAAATGACATTCCTAATACTGCCATTATCTCAGCAAGTGCCTCATCATCCAGCCCTGTTATGTCTTTTACAGCCTCTTTGACCGCATTATTAACTGCATCCACACCTGCCATAACAGCATCAGTATTTTCCACATCTGTGCCATCCTGTGATACATTCCCTGCAGAAGAATTTGTATCTGCTGTACCATCCTGCTGTACCTGCGATGTACTATCTGCACCTGGCTGCTGGTTATTTGCTAGTGTATCAGTATTTACAGTATCTGACGGCTGTGCCACATCCTTATCTGCTGCTGGCTGCTGTGCCTGTACAGTATCTTTGGCATTGCCAGCCTGTGCACTGCTTCCAATATTTAAGAAACTTTCAAATGCCTGTTTCCCTTTTGCCATGCCTTGTGTACTGCCAGCATTTGGAACTGTCTGGAACATCTGGCTGCCCAGTGTAACCGCACTGATTTCTTTCATCGTTCCACCTCCTTAATAAAAATAATTATATATGTAAACAACCGCTTATTTATAACATAGGTTATAAATAAGCTGCTGGAAACACCTGGATATAAAATAAATGAAATCCCGGGGCTATTTGCCTGTAGATATTTTTTTAGTAATCTGTGCAGCATATTCTGTATTCATTTCCTGCAGTATTGCTGCTGCCTGCTTTTCACTCATGTTCTGGATTATATCACATATAAGGTCTAAGTCTTCATTCATCTCTGACATAACCTGTGCTGCACTTGCTGCCTCCATATTAGCATAATATGTAGCAAGGCTTTTTGCTTTTTCATTGTACCTTTCACGCTGCATTACCTGGCGGTAAATCTTTTCTGCGTTTTCAGGCTCTATTGACTCATAATATGAGCGGTATTCAGAAATATCAGGTGCATTATCATTAAAAACTATTTTTTCATTAAAATCTTCTACCTTTTTATCAAACTCATCCATCTGGTCTTTATATTTCTGGAGCTTCCTGACTTCCGCTTCAAGGTTTGCAATATAGTCAGAGTTGGCTTCTGTAGTACCTCCTTGTGCTTCAAGCTGGCTCTCCAGCTCCTTAATGCGTTCATTGGCAGATTTAAGTGTTGTATACTTATAATTATCCTCTGATGCCTGCATTTCTTCGGAAGGCGCTGGAAGGATTTTATTAACTACAGGGACATCTTTTAATACTGGGTAAAGTATATTGCTCCCTATCCCCCCAACATCAAGCTTTATAAGAAAAGCAAAGACTGCAAGCCAGATTAAAATAATAACTAATACAATAATTGCATTAACTAACTTACTTCCTCCGCTTTCATTTTCTTTTGTCTTGTCTTTTTTTGCCATTGTGTTTAATCCTCGCTTTCCCCGGCGCTCCGGAACCGGAAACTTACAAGCTGGTCAATTTCTTTCTGTTCCTGGGCATTTATTTCTGCCTTAAATTCCTCAAATGCCTTTTCTTTCAGCTTCTCATATATTTTTCTTTCTTTCATGGCATTATCCAGCTTTGCACGCGCCTGCGCAACTCTTTCCTCCTGCTTCCTTATTACGATAATCTGGAGTTTTATATTATATTTTAAATTTTCAACACTATCTTCAAGCCTCTTTATGCTTAAAATAACCAGCCTGTCACTTACTGCTTCAAAAAGCTGCTGTTCAAACCCGCTTTTCCTGTTTTCAAGAAGCATAAGCTTATGTTCTTCTTCACGAAGCTTCATTGTTTCAATTCCATATTCAGCTTTTGCCTGGTCTTCAAGCTTTGTCTTTACTGACAATATGCTTTCCATTTTGAAAATAAACTTTGCCATTTTAATAATCCTATGCCTGGTTCTCCTCAAAAAGAGCCCTTAAATTCTGGACTGTATCTTCAAAACCAGCTTTTTCATAAACATCCTGCATTAAAAACTCATTAACTGCATCTATTTTTGACAATGCATAATCAATATTTTTATTAGAACCAGGCTTATATGCACCAATATTTACTAAATCTTCCGCTTCTGCATATGTAGCAAGCACATTATTAAGTACGCCGCTTGCCTTTTTATGTTCTTTGGTAACAATACTGCCCATTACACGGGAAATGCTCTGCAGCACATCTATTGCCGGATAATGGTTTTTCTGTGCAATTTTCCTGTTTAATACAATATGGCCATCCAGAATACTCCTTGCAGTATCTGTAATTGGCTCATTAAAATCATCCCCGTCTACAAGAACCGTATAAAGACCTGTTATAGAACCTGCATCAGAACAGCCCGCCCTTTCTAAAAGCTTAGGCATCTCGGAATACACACTTGGGGGATAGCCCCTTGAAACAGGCGGCTCACCAGATGCAAGCCCTATCTCCCTTTGTGCCATTGAAAAACGTGTAAGCGAATCCATCATCAGAAGTACATCTTTTCCCTGGTCCCTGAAATATTCTGCTACTGCTGTAGCCGTCATGGCAGCCTTTTTACGGATAAGCGCCGGCTTATCTGATGTGGCTACTACTACCACTGACCTTGCCATTCCTTCAGGACCTAAATCCCTTTCTATAAACTCCCTTACTTCCCTGCCACGCTCCCCTATAAGGGCTATAACATTTATATCTGCTTTTGTATTTCTTGCAAACATTCCCATAAGCGTGCTTTTACCGACACCGCTGCCCGCAAATATGCCAATACGCTGGCCCTTGCCAACTGTTATAAGGCCATCTACTGCCTTTACCCCTAAAGGAAGCACTTCATCTATTATCTTTCTTTTTAATGGGTCAGGCGGCTGTGCATCAACCGGGTAAGCGGCCTTTGTGCTTAATCCAGAACCGTCTATAGGATGCCCAAGCCCGTCTAATGTCTTTCCTAAAAGTTCATCACCTACAGGGACTTCAAGTGGTGTATTGGTATTTTCAACCCTGCTTCCAAGCCCTACGCCCTCTGTTTTGCCATATGGCATCAGAAGCACCCTGTCATCCCTGAAGCCTACTACTTCTGCATTAATAATATGGTTTGTATCTTTCGTTATAATATGGCATAAATCATTAAGCCTTGCTAAAGGCCCTACCGATTCAACTGTAAGCCCTACAACCTTGGCTACCTTGCCAAGGCATTTCTCATATGACTGCTCCAGAAGCATATTATATTTTGACAAATCAATATTATGCATACAATGTTTCTCTCTTTCTTCTTTTTATCACATTGCAATCATCTTTATCTGTTCACGCAGGCTGTCAAGCTGTGCATCAAGGCTGCAGTCAACAATCTTGTTGTCAGTTTCTATAATACACTGGTTTGCAGATAAACTGTTATCCTCTGTTATTTCAAGTTCTGTGCCCTCTTTTAACTCTTTAATAAAAGCACTGCGCTTTGACGATACAATTGCTATATCTGCTTTGGACACCCTTAAAACTATCTTTTTAGATTTTTCAAGATTATGGAGAGCACTATCTATAAGATGAACTATTACATCCTTCTTGCTTTTACACACAGCACCTGTAAGTTTCTCTACAAGTGCCGCTACTATAGATGCAAAATGTGGTTCAAGTTCTTTTTCCTGCTCCCTTAATCCAAGTAGCTTCTCATTATATTCCTGCCTTAATGCCTCTTCCTGTTCCCTGAGTGCCTGCATTGCATAATTCTGTCCTTCTTCAATGCCTTGCGTCTTGCCTTCCTCATAAGCATCCTTTTTAATGTTTTCTGCCTGTGCATTGGCTTGTGCTATTATTTCATCTGCCTGCGCCCTGGCGGCATTTATAAGTTCTTCACTTTGTGCTGCTGTCTCTTCTGAAAGCTTCTGCCTTTCTTCGTCAAGGACTTCTTCCATATTTATTACATTCAGCCCGCTTGTAAACTCCGCACCTGCATCACCATCCAGTTCTGTAAGCTGCCTGAACTGGTATCCGCCAGCTTCTTCTGCAGGCTGTGCATATATTCCAGGTATAAACTCCTCTATACGGCTGTCAGAATCAATTACACAATTCTTTCCTTCGCTTAAATTATTAAAGTACACAGACTTTATAAGATTAGACAACTATCTCGTCACCTCCACCTCTTGAGATAATAATCTCAGCAGAGTCTTCGAGCTTACGTATGATATTAACAATCTTCTGCTGTGCTTCTTCAACATCCTTAAGACGTACAGGCCCCATAAAGTCCATATCTTCCTTTATCATTGTAGCAAGACGTTTTGAAAGGTTGTTAAATATAAGGTTCTGTACTTCTTCATTAGAGCCTTTAAGCGCAACTGCAAGCTCGTTGTTGTCAACTTCACGTAATACACGCTGTACAGATCTGTCGTCCAGTGAAAGGATATCCTCGAATACAAACATCTTTTTGCGGATTTCATCAGCAAGTTCTGGATCTTCAATTTCAAGACTTTCCATAATATGCTTTTCTGTACCACGGTCTACAGTATTTAATATCTCTACGATAGAGTCTACACCACCAACAATTGTGTAGTCCTGGTTTACAAGTGAAGCAAGTTTCTGTTCCAATACTTTTTCTACCTCTTTTATAACATCAGGCGACGTCCTGTCCATCTGTGCTATACGTTTTGCAACATCTGTCTGTTTCTCTGGTGCAAGTGCTGAGATAATAGCTGATGCCTGCCCCGATGACAAGTATGACAGTATCAATGCTATTGTCTGTGGATGCTCATCCTGTATAAAGTTAAGAAGCTGTGAAGCATCCGTTTTACGCACAAATTCAAACGGCCTTACCTGGAGTGAAGCAGTAAGCTTTCCGATAACATCTTTTGCACGTTCTGCACCAAGTGCTTTTTCCAGCAAATCCTTGGCATATGTAATACCACCCTCAGCAATATACTGCTGTGCAAGGCAGACCTCATAAAATTCATCAAGTATAGAGTCCTTTATTGCTGGTGATACACTTCTGGTATTAGCAATTTCAAGGGTAAGCTGCTCTATTTCATCTTCTTTTAAATGCTTAAATACATTTGCAGATTTGTCAGGCCCAAGTGCAATAAGCAGTATTGCCGCTTTCTGCACCCCGCTGATATTTTCCTTAGCCATGCCTTTTCCCACCTTTCACTTTAATTCCAGTCTTCATTAAGCCAGTTCCTTAAAAGCTGTGCAACAGCTTCAGGGTTCTCATCAACAAACTTCTCAATCATCTTCCTTGTCTCTGACTTCTCGCTGAATTCTATATCATCAAGTGACTGGTTTTCTTTAGTTGTAGCTAAAAGCTGTTCTACTGAAAGCTCTGGCTCTTCGTCTGCTGCCCTTACAGGAGCTGTTCCACGGAGTACAACAAATATAAGTAAAGCAATAATAAGGACTGCAAGGATTATCATAAGATAATCTGAAATCCCCCTGGTTGTTTCTGTCTTCTCCACAAACTTTGGCACTTCATAAGCCACAATATTAATATTGCCTTCATCTATGCCTGTAGCTGCTGAAACCAGGCCAATTTCTTCTGCTGTCGCCTGTATTACAGTCCTTTCATTATTCTGTGCCATAAACTCTTCAAACGTAATGCCGTTAAGCGCACCAGTGTTCTCAAGTTCCTCCTCATCATACACATTATAACGCGTAACAACAATTCCTAATGAAGATATATCTGTCTGTATAGTAGGTTTTTCCTGCTTTATATTTTCAATTGTTTCATTAGTAAAAATATTTTCAAGCTTTTCTATGCTTACAGAAGAACCTGAACCATCAGTCCTGTTCATCATATAGTCTGTATCATCATCATTTGACTGTGTGCCAGGCTCGCCATTTACCACACCTGTTGTGCCTTCTGCATTATACCTGTAAAGTTTGCCCGGATACCCGTTCTCCATTCCTTCTGCAACATCATATGACTTCCTTAATGTTTCAATCTTCCTCATATCAAACTGTATGCCGTCTGTGCCAACTTCTACATCATCATAGTTACAGCTTAAAAGAAGGTTTATAACATTCTGTTTAATAGTCTGCCTTAACTTTGAAACATACTCAGAACTTCCGCCTCCAAACGCACCGCCAAGACCATCATCAAGCGAACCATTAAAAATATTATGCCCGTCAAAATCATTTATAACAACATTAGAAACATCTGTACCCACCGTACCAGCAAGCCAGTATGCAAGTGCTTCAGCCCTTTCAGTGGTAACTTCTTTTTTATTTTTTTCACTTACATCAATAACTGCCGTAATTGATGTTGAGCTTTTATCAGAATCTTCAAGCACCTTATAAGATGTTTCCGGCACATCAATAAATACATTGGCATCATCTACAAATGAATACTTTACAAGGGTCTGTTTAATCTGTGACTGGAGTGCAAGTATCCTTTTCTGGCTTTTTTCACTCTCCGTAGTTGACATTGAATTGTCAAATGCCTTATCCCATGTATAACCTTTTTCTGCAAGACCATTATCACTCATAGTATAAAGCGCATTAGTCACATCCCCCTCTTTGACATAAAGCTTAAGCCCATCCTTCGATGCCTTATACTTTATACCTGAACTCTCAAGCGCATTTGCCATTGAATTGGCATCATCAAGGTTTTCAAACGCCTGGAACATAGTCCACGACGGTCTTGAAACAAACCATGCCGTAGCGCCTATAGCAAGAAGCACTACACATATTACTGCTATGATTATGGTTTTTTGTTTACCTGTGTATCTGCTCCAAAACTCCTTAAATTTGTTTGGAATTTCTTTAATTCTCTCTTGCATAGCTAAGCTCCCCTAATAACAGTTAAGATTTTAGATACTTTTTATATCTGGATATTCATTATTTCTTTATATGCACTCAAAAATGCATCCCTAACTGCAACTGTATACTGGAGTGACACATTAGCTTTCTGCTGTGCAATTTGCAAATCATGTATGCTGTCTGTTTCCCCAAGTGCAAACTTTATTTCTTCTTCCTCTGCTGCATTGCTGTACGCATTTGCCTCACTTATCAGGTTCAGTGCTGAATCAAATGCAGTCTGGAATGCAGTATTGCCTTCCCCTGGATTAATAATTAAAGGGTCCTTGCCATCTGCTAAACCAGATGAAATTGATGGTGTCTTAAAATAACCACTAAAATCCACACCATTAACCAGTGAAAAATCCATATTATTAGCCTCCATCCCCGCTGCTGTCCTGCTGCGGTATATTTTTTACTCCCATCCGTTTAACTGGCTGTTATGATTTTTATGCCTTGCCTATTTCAAGTGCCTTAAGCTGCATATTCTTTGCTGCATTAAATGCTGTTACATTTGCCTCATAAGAGCGGCTTGCATCAATCATGTCAGTCATTTCAGTAACTGTGCTTACATTAGGGTACATTACATACCCTTTCTCATCAGCATCGGGATGGGATGGGTCGTACACAAGACGCCCCTCTGTACTTTTATCTTCAAAAATATTTGAAATCTTAACACCCTTGCCTACATGCCCTGTTGCATTTATAAGGGCTTCATCAAAGGAAACATAAGCTTTCTCCTGGAAAATAACTGATTTCCTCATATATGGGTTGCCATCTGCATCCCTTGTGGTATTTACATTGGCAATATTCTGTGATATAACATCCAGTCTTGTTCTCTGTGCCGTCATACCGCTGGCACTTATATCCATAGCAGAAAAAACTCTCATAACCCCTCCTGTCAGCTTGTCTTCATAACACTTTTAAGCCTTGAAAACTCTTGTGAAACTGAATCAAGCATAGTGTAATATTTCATCTGGTTCTTTGCAAGTTCGGCATTCTCCGTATCTATGTCAACATTATTGCCATCAAGCCTGTAACTGACAGTCCCGTAATCCGTATATGTAGTGCCTGTCAGGACTTCAAGGTCAGCCCCTGCTATCTCATCATCAAGTGAACCCCCACCTGAAACCGCACACCGCAGATATGTTTCAAAATCAACATCTTTCCGCTTATATCCAGGTGTATCTACATTAGCAATATTGTTAGATATTGCAGCATTCCTGGTCCAGCTTGCATCTGCTGCTTTCTCAAGTACATTAATATAGTTAAATGCTCCCGTTGATACCATACAATTCTCCTCTCCACAAATTTATTATACACATTCCAGATTTTATATATTTCCTTCTGGGAAATTACTGCATAACAATACACATCTAATTATAAAGATATTGAGGTCAAATTACAAGTATATATAAAAAATTTTTTAAATTTTTCACCGGTTTTGTAACAAAATCTTCCAATTCACATCCCACCTGTGTTGTGCATAATGTCAGTAAAAAACATTTGCTTACTTATGTATTTGCTTTTGTGTTTCTACCTATTTAGAATATTATTTTAAAGTATTACTGGCATCCTGCACATTATAATTAATATCCTGTGGCACAAGCATTTCTTCACATAGCAGGTTATTAACTATATGTATATTAGTGCCTTTCATTCCAGAGGATTTTGTTTCAATAATTCCTGCACTTTCACATTTTTTAAGGGCATTAACTATAACAGACCTTGTAATCCCCACCTTGTCGGCAAGCCTGCTTGTTACCAGCACGCCGTTCCTTGCGCTGCCAAGTTCGCTAAGCACATATACCATTGCCTGTGCTTCAAGCCTTGACAGTGTTTTAACAGCAGCTTTAATATCTGTTTCTTTGCGTTGTTCCTCTGAAAACTCTTCAGATTCAGCACTCTGCATTGCAAGCCCTATTACAGTTGTCCCATACTCTGCCAGTATTATATCATCTATTGTGAACCGCTGCCCATACCTGTATATAAACAGAGTGCCAAGCCTCTTTCCTGACATTATTACAGGTGCTGCCATAGCCTGGCATTCATCTGCATCTTCCCAGTCAAGCCCCATAACTGACAAATTTACATTTTCTTTTATGGAGAGTATATTCATAAACCTCTCTTGTAATGCCTTATCTAAATAATTTCCAAGTTTTATACCACTTAGCTGTGGTATAGTATCTGTCCCTTTCCTTTCCTTCATACCAAGAACTTTGCCCTTACGGCTTGCAAGAAGTACACTTGATTCAAGCGCAAGTGACAACACATTACAGAATTCAGTAAAATTTACTTTTTCTGTTTCCTGCTCTGTAAGCAGGCGGTTTATTTTCCTAGTTTTATCTAGTAGTTCCAGGCTCATTGTCTTTCTCCATTATTTCTGTTTTTACTATTACCGTACTATTATGCTAATTATCCCCCTTTGCATCTTCTGCCTTTACTTTTACATAGCCACACTGGTTATCCATACATACAATCTTATTTCCCTTTTCAACCATTGGCCCTCCGCAGCCAGGGCATTTTTCAACAGATGGTTTCTGCCATGACATAAAATCACAGTCTGGATAAGCCAGGCATCCAAAATAACGCCTGCCTTTTTTTGTTTTCTTTATTACAATATCCTGCCCGCACTCCGGGCATGGAACACCTGCTTTTTCAAAATATGGCTTTGTATTCCGGCAGTCTGGAAATCCAGGACATGCAAGAAATTTGCCATGCGGCCCGAATTTAACCACCATGTTCCTGCCGCACTCTTCACATATTACATCTGTAACTTCATCCTCAATTTTAATCTCTTCAAGTTCTTTTTCAGCAATTGAAACTGCTTCATGCAAATCAGGGTAAAAGTTTTCTATAACAGTTTTCCAGCGCACAGAACCGTCTTCAACCCTGTCCAGAAGCCCTTCCATATATGCTGTGAAGTTTACATCAACAATGCTCGCAAATGATTTTTTCATTATGCTGTTGACAACTTCCCCAAGCTCTGTTATATACAGGTTTTTCTGCTCTTTGGCAACATAACGCCTGTTAATTATTGTGGAAATAGTAGGTGCATATGTGCTTGGCCTTCCTATTCCAAGCTCTTCCAGCGTCTTTACAAGCGCCGCTTCTGTAAAATGTGCAGGCGGCTGCGTAAAATGCTGTTTCTTTTCAAATTCACCAGCTTTCATAACAACGCCTTTAACCAGATGTTTTGGGAAAGCTTTCTTATCAACTTTATCCTCATCTGTCTGGTATACATTCAGGTATCCCTGAAATACTACTTTAGAAGAGGCAGTTGTAAACCTGTACTTGTCTGAATCAATTTTTACAGATGTAGTTTCATACTTTGCCGCTGTCATCTGGCTTGCCATAAACCTTTTCCAGATAAGCTGGTAAAGCCTGAAATAATCCCTTGATATTGAATCCTTGACCTGTGCTGGTGTTAAATCAATATATGCAGGCCTTACCGCCTCATGTGCATCCTGTATTTTCTTTTTTTCCTTTTTCTTAACCATACCGCTTGCAATGTATTCTTTTCCATAGTTTTCTTCTATATACTTTGCTGCAGCATGCTGTGCTTCATCAGAAATACGTGTTGAATCTGTACGCAGGTATGTTATAAGGCCTATAGTCCCATGCCCTTTAACCTCCATGCCCTCATAAAGCCCCTGCGCAAGCCGCATCGTCTTCTGTGTAGAAAAATTCAGTGTCTTTGCTGCCTCCTGCTGCAATGTACTTGTTGTAAATGGCATAGGCGGCTTTTTGCTGCGCCCTGAAACCTTTATATCAGATACCCTGAATTCTGACTGTTTTATTTCAGAGATTATATCTTCCATCTGGCTTTCTGAGTCTATGCTTGTTTTTTTATCAATAGTGCCATAAAAATCTGCTATAACAGGCTTTTTATCCCCTTCTGGTGTAAATTCCCCTGACAGTGTCCAGTATTCCTTTGGAATAAATGCATTTATTTCTTCTTCCCTGTCAGCTATTATCCTTAGTGCAACAGACTGCACACGCCCTGCGCTCAGGCCTCTTTTAACCTTTGCCCACAATACTGGGCTTATCTGGTAGCCAACCATACGGTCAAGTACCCTTCTTGCCTGCTGTGCATCCACAAGGTTCATATCTATTGTCCTTGCGTTTTTAATTGACTGTTTAACTGCGTTCTTCGTAATTTCATTAAATGTTATACGGCTTGTATTTTTATCTTCAAGCTTAAGCGCTTTGGACAAATGCCATGATATCGCTTCACCCTCACGGTCAGGGTCAGTTGCAAGATATATCTTATCTGCTTTCTTTACTTTCTTGCGGAGTGTGGCAAGAAGCCCGCCCTTGCCACGTATTGTAATATATTTAGGTTCAAACCCGTTTTCAATATCAATACCTAGCTGGCTCTTTGGCAAATCCCTTACATGCCCATTAGATGCAACCACTTCATAAGAACTTCCTAAAAATTTTTTAATAGTAGTTGCCTTTGATGGTGATTCCACAATTACAAGATTCTTTGCCATTACTACTCCCTTCCTTTCAATCTGGTAATACATTTTTCTGCTGTCCCTGCCTGTTTACTATTTATATTTTTAATGCAAAGTAATTATTGCCTGCCATAACTGCAACATGCTTCATCTCAAGCCCTGTAAGTATTTCCATTGTATGCTGTATACCCAGTCCGGTCTTTAAAGCTATTTCTGATATATGGGCAGGTTCCAGACTTAAACTAGCATACACTATTTTTTCTGTCCTTTCAAGCACAACATCAACTTTTTTCTTCCAGCCATCTGCACTGCAGTCATAGAACATGCCAAGCGCATCCATTATATCTCTTATGTTTGTAACAAGTGCTGCACCGTTTTTTATAAGTTCATTACTTCCATAATATAACTTATTTCCAATATCCCCAGGCACAGCAAAAATATCTTTTCCCTGTTCTGTTCCTGCCTCCGCTGTTATAAGCGAGCCGCTTTTTTCCCCTGCCTCTATTACAAGTATGCCATCCGAAAGCCCGCTTATTATCCTGTTACGCATAGGAAAATTGCATGCAACCGGCGGCATCCCTGGCGGATATTCTGAAATTATGCCGCCGCTTCTTTGCATAAGCATATACTCTTCTATATTCTGCTTTGGATAACATATATCCACGCCACACCCCATTACTGCAAAAGTCCTTCCGCCTGCTATCTGCAGCGCCCCTCTTTGCGCACAGACATCAATGCCCCTTGCAAGCCCGCTTATAACCTGTATGCCATTCTCTGCAAGCTGCCTTCCCAGTTTGCTGGCAATTATGCTTCCCTGGTATGATGCATTTCTTGCGCCAACAACTGCTACGCATTTCTTATTATTATCTGGCAGCTCCCCTTTATAAAAAAGGCTGTAAGGGGCATTATATATACCCTCAAGCCTGCCAGGATATGTATAATGCCCTTTATATGTAAACTTTATGCCTTTAGACTCCATAATGGCATAATCTTCCAGGACTTTTGCCTTATCCCTTTCCTGCATTATATTAGAAATATCTTTTCCAGTTATGCCATCTGCCTTGGAAAGCATTTCTTCTGAAGCATTAAATATCCCTTCTTCACTTTCCATAAATCTAAGCAGGCTTTTTCTTTTCACTTTTCCTATGCCTCTTAAACACGACACCCAGTACACATAATGTATATGTTCCATTTCCACCATTATTCCCTTCCTCCCCTCCAGTATTTATCATTAATGCTCCTGTAACAGACAGCTTCTGCAATATGTTTTTTTTCTATATTGCTGCTCTGTTCCATATCAGCAATGGTACGTCCTGCCTTTATAATTTTATGGTATGTCCTTGCACTAAAAGACATGCTATTTAATATATATTCAAGGTAATCCCTTGCTTCTGCAGACATTACACAATATTTTCCAATATTTGAAGGGGCCAGGCATGAATTAAAACTGAATTTTTCATTCTTGTACCTTTTATACTGTATTTTATGCGCCTCTGACACACGTTCACTTATTTCCTGTGATGTTTCCTTATTTCTTTTTTTATAAGTGCTTAACTCATCTATTTTAACCGGGACTGTTTCTGCACAAATATCTATCCTGTCTAACAATGGTGTACTTATCCTTCCAAGGTAATTATTAACCTGCGCCTGTGTACATTTACATTTCCTGCGGTCTGGAAAATATCCGCACCTGCATGGGTTCATTGCTGCTACAAGCATAAACTTTGCAGGATAACGGCAGTTACCATCCAGCCTTGATATATTAACATACCCATCTTCAAGCGGCTGCCTGAGAACCTCTAATACCTGCCTTTTAAATTCAGGCAGCTCATCCAGGAACAGCACACCGCCTGATGCAAGGCTTAACTCCCCTGGTTTTGGATATCTTCCGCCGCCTGAAAGGGCAGTCTGTGTAATTGTATGGTGTGGCGCCCTGAAGGGCCTGTAAGATATAACAGGCTTCTCCCCATCCAGAAGCCCTGCAACACTGTATATTTTTGAAATCTCCATACATTCATCAAACTGGGGCTTTGGCATTATTCCAGCAATCCTTCTTGCAATCATAGTCTTGCCAGTCCCCGGCGCACCTATCATAAGCAGGTTATGCATACCTGAAACTGCAACCTCCGCTGCCCTGCACGCCATCTCCTGCCCGCTTATATCCTCAAATCCAGGCTGTTCCCCACTTATACTTTCCAAACCATCATCCATGCTTTCATCCAAATCTGTACTTTTACACGCAAACCTGGATGGTTCTTCACTATTTAACACGTCTATTATATCATTAAGGCTTCCTGCCCCTATAACGCAGATACCTTTTACAAACATTGCTTCCCTTGTGTTCTGCTTTGGTACTATAACATATTTTATGCCATGCTCATAAGCAGTATACACCATTGGAAGAACTCCCCTGACTGCTTTAGGGCTGCCATCAAGGCTTAATTCCCCTATAAGAATTGTACTGCCCAGATGTTTTTTATTAACTATCCCTAATGCAGCAAGTATTGCAACAGCAATTACAAAATCATAACCTGTGCCATATTTATATATGCCAGCAGGTGATAAATTAACAGTAATTTTCTTAGGTGGTATTCTTAAACCACTGTTCTTTAGTGCAATGCGGACACGTTCCTTGGCCTCCTTAACTTCAGATGCCAGATATCCAACAAGCATAAAACAAGGCAGCCCGTCAGAAATATCCGCCTCCGCCTGGATAATCCTGCCTTCAATGCCTTGGACTATAGCTGAATAAGCTTCACTGTACATAAGTTTCCTTTCCACTTACACAACAGGCTGCTTCCCCTTCTGGTTATAATATCACATATGTATAATTTAATCAATACTTTTAGTTGAAATTCCATATAATACCAGACATGGCTTTTGCACGCATTCCACTACGGCAACCTACGCAATGGCATATAAAATCCCTGTGCCTCAGAAGAAATTTATGTTTCTCCTGTGACACAGGGACTTACTTGGAATTTATATCACACTTACTGTTTATCAATTATCTTTTTAATTTCTTCCATAAATGTATCTACATCCTTAAACTGCCTGTATATAGACGCAAACCGTACATATGCAACTGCATCAAGTTTTTTAAGCTCATTCATTACCAGTTCCCCTATATAGCTGCTTGCTATTTCCTTTTTCTCCTTTGCAAATATATCCGCCTCTACTTTATCCACCAGTGCCTCCATTTCATCTGCTGTTATCTGCCTTTTATGGCATGAGCGCACCACGCCCTCTGCAAGTTTTTTCCTTTCATATGGCTGGCGCTGCAAATCTTTTTTAATTACCATTAAAGGTATCTCTTCCACTTTTTCATATGTTGTAAAACGCTTCTGGCATACATCACACTGCCGCCTGCGCCTTATAGATGTATTATCATCTGCTGGACGGGAGTCAATAACCCTTGTATCATCTGCTCCGCAAAAAGGACACTTCATAGCCGGTACCACCTTTCATAATTATTAAAAATATTCTTACAATATTCCTGAATACATTAATAATAACCTATTAATATCCTCTTTGCAACTTTAATCGAACTTACATTTCTGCCTGCATTTTTCAATGTCAACATCTACAAGTATAACATCTGTCCCTATCCTCTTAACACACTCATATGGTATTATATACTCATAATCACGTCCAAGTATGCCAAACACTTTACAAGGGCCTGGAATTATAAGATTCTGTATCCGCCCTGTTTTTACGTCGAAATCAACATCACATACATTTCCAAGCCTTTCCCCGTCACAAACATTAATTACTTCCTTCTCACGAAGCTCACATACCCGCATCCGTTCCTCCATATGCCAGAGATAATCCTTACTACCAGGTATATGTGCATTTACCTTAAATAATTCTTCATTGAACGCAAAGCTTTTTTCTCCAGGCGGCTTACCTGCGCCTGTGAAATATTTATTTCCTCTGCCACCTCCATCTGTGTCTTGCCCTCAAAATACCTCATATTAATAATCTTATGTTCCCTGTCGGAAAGATGGTCAATCGCTGCTTTTAATGATATCTCCTCTATCCAGTTGTCCTCTTTATTCTTTTTATCACTTATCTGGTCCATAATATAAAGAGTATCGCCGCTTTCAGCATATACTGGCTCATACAGCGACACTGGGCTTTGTATTGCATCAAGTGCAAATACAATATCCTCTGGTGCAACTTCCAGTTTAGCAGCAATCTCTTCAACTGTAGGCTCTTTATCACTATCCTTCATCATCAGTTCTTTAGTATAAATAGCCTTATATGCTGTATCACGTATAGAACGGCTTACCCTTATGCTGTTATTATCACGCAGGTAACGCCTTATCTCCCCAATTATCATTGGTACAGCATAAGTAGAAAATTTAACATTTAATGTTACATCAAAATGGTCTATTGCCTTCATAAGCCCTATACAGCCTATCTGGAATAAATCATCAATATTTTCACCTGAACTCTGGAATCTTTGTATTATACTTAAGACAAGCCTTAAATTCCCCTTAATAAACTGTTCCCTTGCTTTTTTGTCTCCTTTCCGTATTTTAACAAAAAGCTCCTTCTTTTCTTCATCTGTAAGAAGTGGTAATTTTGCTGTGTTTACACCACAGATTTCTACTTTATACATTGCCATTTTTATCCTCCACACTGTGACGAATACATTTTTAGGTCTTATAAAGTAGGATTTACCATTTATTTAAATCTTATTCCATTTTCATTATCTCCTTTTTAAGTCTTTTCATAATCTTTTTCTCAAGCCTTGAAATATAAGACTGGGAAATGCCCATAATATCTGCTACTTCTTTCTGCGTGCGCTCTTTTCCATCGTTTGTGTTAATCCCAAATCTCATTTCAATTATAACCCTTTCACGCTCACTAAGCTTATCAAGCGCCATTCTTAGAAGCCTCCTGTCAACTTCATCCTCAAGGTTTTTTGAAATAACATTCTCATCTGTCCCAAGTATATCTGAGAGCAGAAGCTCATTGCCATCCCAGTCAACATTAAGCGGTTCATCTATCGACACTTCAAGCTTTACTTTATTATTGCGCCTTAAATACATTAATATCTCATTTTCAATACATCTTGAAGCATATGTTGCAAGCTTTATATTTTTTAATGGGTTAAATGTATTAATTGCCTTAATAAGCCCTATTGTGCCTATAGAAATAAGGTCTTCAACACCTACTCCCGTATTATCAAACTTCTTAGCTATGTATACAACAAGGCGCAGGTTGTGCTCTATAAGGCAGCTCCTTGCCGCCTGGTCTTCTGAACCACCAAGCTTATCTAGCACCTTCTTTTCCTCATCTATCGTAAACGGCGCCGGAAGTATCTCTGCTCCTCCTATGTAATGTATGTCCCCGCCTTTCTGCGGCCACAAAAGCCCCCTGAATTCCGGCATCATCCTGAACTGAAACCTGTTTGACATTGATATCTTAAGCATTGTGTCCTCCTTCTGCCATATGCTGGTTATTTAAAATCATCTGTATTTCTTTATCTGTGCAAATATTGTCACTTACCGCTGCCAGGAAATTCTTTCTGGTACTACCATCCTGGAACTGCATCCATTCAAGCCTGTATGCTTCCAGCAGCCCTCTCCCGCCTATAGAATTATATGGTATTAAAAGCGGTGTTAAGTTCTCTTTAAGCCCCAGGCTGTCTGACAGCTCCTTTGATATTATAAATACTGGTTCACCTGTATATGGGCTTATAAGATGGTTTCCTGTATCAAATAAAGCCTTGATTACCTGTTTTTTGCCATTATGTACAAGCGTGACGTTTAGCACGCTTTTCCGCCTAAATTCCTGTTTTGCTATTGCCATCCTTAAAAAGCGGAATAATATATACAGCATAAAAACTGAAACTAGCAGAAACAGCAGCGAAAACTTCTGGCTGCCTTTCCCTCCCCTTGAAAATAACCCTTTCATCATAAACAGCATTCCTGCTGTAAATGCTGACATTAATATAAAATTTACAAGCTTATTAAAAAACTGCCTTATGCCTGCTGGCCTGTATGCCCAGCAAACAAGCAAGGCAAGTTCCAGGACGGCTGTTAAAACCTGTGGGAGTTTAAAGCCGCTCTGGCTGGCAATTATATTAATTACTGGAAATGTTGCACAAACAGCAGACGAAAGCACCCACCTTTTAACACTGGCAGGCTCACCCAGCCACCAGGCTGTTATATACAGCAGAAATAAATTCATAATAAAATTCAATATCCAGTATAAATCTGCATAAAAACAGACTGCCATGCTTATGCCTTCTTTCTCCGGGCGTGTACCAGACAGTTTTAGGAATACCAATTGGCGGTATATTTGCTATATATAAAGTATACATAATATCCTGCACGAATAATGTCAAACTAAAGTACACAAAAATAAAAGTCATACTCTGTCTTACGACAAAATATGACTTTTATCCGGCAATGCCCATATTAATTAATTCCAGGCTTGCATATCATTAACTGGCAATGATGTTTTTTTATACAATAAAGGCTTGCTTGTGCTTAATATAACACCATCATCGTCAAGTATTTTTATTGTAAATGAACCTGTTTCATCAATATCATCCTCTTCTGTTTCTTCTTGTTTCTCTCCATCCTCTGCATCTGCGTCCTCTTCTGGTTCAAAGTCCAGGTTTTCAGTTATTTTAAGATGGCTGCTGTCTACCCACTCTGTATCCATAATGCTGCCATCAAAATATACCTGTGCATATGGTGTAAAACCTGTGCCTGTAACAAGATATGCCTTTTCATCATCTGCCATTCCTGGTATTTCTTCAACATCTGTAACAGATATTTCGTCTATGCCCATCTTTAACTTAGAATTATTAAACGGGTTAATCCCATTATATGCATAATTTTCACCATACAGCAGGTCATATGCAAGCATTGTGAGCCCTTCTGTATACCCTGCTTCCTGCCAGCCACTCTGCTGGTGGTATTTTGTTATAAGCCCTTCATGTATTCCAGCCAGGTCTAATATATATGGATAAAGCTGGTATGAAGCTAAATCTTTATCCTCCTTGCCAAGCCCGTAATTATTCCATGTAACATACTGTGTCTGGTATAAATCCCTGTTCTCCAGCTCATCTGCAGAAATTTCAAGGCTTGGGAGATGGTCGCCATAAAGTACAAGCAAAGTTTTCTCATCACGCTTTGAAAGCTGGTCTATAAGTTTCCCTATCATCTGGTCAACTTCAGCAATCTGGTTTACATAATAAGTATACTGTCCTTCCATGCCTTCTGGTGTGCCAGAAACCTCCAGAGGGTATTTCTTATCTGTGGCAACATCATATTTGCCGTGGCTCTGCACTGTAATCCCAAATGTAAAATCTACACCCTTTGTAGAATTTAATGTCTTTATAATTTCATCTACAAGAATATCATCATTTGCCCAGCCATTATCATTTTCCGTAATGCCGTTCATATATTCCATTGAAGTAAATGTGTCAAAGCCAAGGCTTGAAAATACTATATTCCTCCCATAGAATGTTGCATCATTATTGTGGACGCTGTGGCTTTTATAGCCAAGCTTTGCAAGGTCATAGCATATACTTTCTGATGTTACACTTTTTAAAATAGTTTTATATGGGTATTCACATACACCAAAATCATGCTGCCTTATGCCTGTAAGAACCTCAAACTCAGTATTTACAGTACCTGCACCTACTGTTGGGACAGTAAGCATGCCGCTTGTATAATTTTCCTGTAGTGAATGGAACACTGGCAGTGGGTCTTTTTTATACTTTAACCCCTTTACATAATCCACATCAAAAAATGATTCAAGCTGTATAAATATAATATTTGGCTTTTCACTGTCCTTTACTATGCTTTCTTTATCCTCCAGCCTGCGTGTTACAGACTGTACTGCCTCTTCACTATAATTATCCGGCTTTGCTATTCCTGTGTCAAGCAGGCTGTTTGCAAAACAATATACAAAGCCATAATTCTCATATGCTTCTGATATATTTGTATAATTTGTTGACAGTGCCTGCACAGAACTGCTTGAACTTTTTATAAACATAATAGCTATCGTAATAACAGCTACTGAAATAAATGAAACAATAATATTCTTGCCATTCCTGTGCTTATGGTAAGGCGCTTTCCTGTAAAGGCACGCCAGGCAGAAAACCATAAGACACAATGCAACAACTACCATTGCAATGTTAAGCATGCTGAAATAGTGCCCTGACACACTTATTGCACTTTTTATAAGAGTAAAATCTACTGCTGAAAACGGAGTAACCCTGAAATGCAGTATTATAAAATTAGCTATCCCAAATAAAAGCCACACTGCTGAAACAGAAACAAATACAAATATTTCCCTTTTAAAAAACAATGCAAATGAAAGCGTAAGAAGCATTATTAATGTATTAAAACAAAATAACAAAGGGCTTCCTGCCATATATTCCACACCTGCGGTTAATGATTTGCGGTTAAGCGACTCAATTACAAGCCCAAGAATTACAGGCACAATAATATAAAATGCAATATGTTTAATTATTCCTATACTCTTATTCTTATCAAGCATATGCCACCTCATTTCTGTAAAAAACTGCCCTCAATTTCAACGGTAATTATACCACTTATTATCAAAAATAAAAGTACCAAATGACTGGAATATTCTTAAAATTTTGTGAATATGGCATAAAAACCAGGTATCATACACAATACCTGGCTGTTTACTATAAATGAATGTATGCTCCTGGCATATTTACCCTGTCATGCTCTTATACACCCTTGCAACTTTTTCAACAGGCCCACGTGCAACAAGCCTGCCACTGTCAAGTATAATAGCCTTGTTACATAACCGCTGTACCTGTTCCAGTGAATGTGATACAAAGAGCAC
>CAJTXH010000004.1 GCA_910580005.1 uncultured Lachnospiraceae bacterium
GGAATATTCTGGTTCTGGCACAGAAACCGTCCGTTTTTACACAAATACAGGATACTGGAAATTTATGAAACGGACGTGAAGTAATTACATATTCCCTTGCAAATATAGTTTGGCTATAGTAAAATAATAATAATATATAAAGGACGGAGGAAAGTTATGGATACTAATATTTTATTGGAAAGTGGTACTAATGAACTTGAAATTTTAGAGTTTATAATAGCAGGAAATTATTATGGCATAAACGTAGCAAAGGTTAAGGAAATTATGACATACAGAACCCTGACGCCTATACCGAATGGGCATCCTAATATTGAAGGGGCATTCAGTACAAGGGGTGAAACAATATCTATAGTAAACCTGGCAAGATGCCTTGGGATGGAAGAAAGGGTAGATGAGCAGAAGGATATGTTCCTTATTACCAATTTTAATGACTGCAATTCAGGCTTCCATGTACATGGCGTGGTTGGGATACATAGGGTGAACTGGTCACAGATTATAAAACCTGACAGCATGGTAAGCAATGGCAGCAACAGTGTTGCAACGGGCATTATAAATCTTGATGGTAAGCTTGTTATGTTAATTGATTTTGAAAAAATCGTAGCAGATATATCGCCAGAGGTCGGCATTAAGCTTTCAGATGTTGACAAGCTTGGTGCAAGGAAAACAAATAATGCACCAATTATTTATGCAGAAGATTCACAGCTTCTTAGCACACTTATTTATGACGGACTTACAAAAGCAGGGTATACAAGGCTTATGCCATGCAATAATGGCCTTGAATTGTGGAATATACTACAGCAGTACAAGGAACAGGGCACAATAAAGCAGAATGTGGCATGTGTTGTTACAGATATAGAGATGCCGCAGATGGATGGACACAGGCTGTTAAAACTTATAAGGGAAGACCCAGAATTAAAGGATTTGCCAGTTATTATATTTTCATCACTTATTAATGAAGATATGATGAAGAAAGGCAAAGGGCTTGGTGCTGATGCGCAGCTTTCTAAAAATGAGATGGGTGAATTTATAAAGAAGCTGGATGAAATTATTGCTAAGAAAACAGTAAGTGACAGCGGCACACAAGATGCAATAAAAGGTGAGGATTTTTGACATGTTTTTTGCCAAAAATATTATATAAATATGTATTTATAATAAAATAGTATGCTATTTATTATATTTTTTATATGCTGCACCTGCCAATATGCAGGTGCAGTTATAATTTTTTGAATATAATGGTATATAGTACAGCCAAAATATGAAACAGATATATAGCATATGCCAGCCGCATCAGGCAAGCAGCCTGTTGCACTGTATAAGCCCCCATCCCTGGCGGGAATGGGAATATCCAAGGTCATAAGCAGTATTACGCAGATGGAGCTTTACATCCCTGTTAGTCATTTCAGGGTGTTTTTGCAGAAGCAGTGCTATACATCCGCTGACTACAGGTGTTGACATAGAAGTCCCGCTGCGTGCTTTGTAATACTGTTTAAACTGGTTTTCTCTGTTAAAGTATTTATTGAATGATGGAAATGCCATTTTACTGGCAGGCATACAGCTTATAACATCTGAACCTGGTGCAACAATATCAGGTTTTTTTATACATGAATTTGTCGGGCCACGCCCTGAATAGTCCTTTCCATTGCCATACTGCATAACATCAGAAGCACCTACGGTTATAATTTTGCGGCTGTTGCCAGGTGCGCCTATTGAATAAGGGCCAGGACCGTGGTTACCTGCTGCTGTAAGAACCACAATACCTGCTGACCAGAGCTTATTTACACCCATAACAAGAGGTGAATTTTCATCAAAGTGTTTATTTCTTGTACTTCCTACAGATATATTTACAATTCTTATATTATATTTCTTCTGGTTGTTTAAAATCCAGTTAATACCTTCAAGTACATTGCCAGTATTGCCCTCCCCTCTGCTGTTTAATATTTTAACCATATATATACGGCTTTCGGGCGCAATGCCACGGTAAAGCCCATTACTTGCAGAACCATTTCCGGCTATAATACCTGCTATATGGGTTCCGTGGCCATTATCATCATAATAATTTGAATATCCGTTTACTGTGTCAAAAAATCCTGCAAGACATCCCCCAGGCTCTGTAAGGTCAGGGTGGCGGCCTATGCCAGTATCCATCACAGCAATACCTATTCCACGCCCTGTAAGCCCCTGGTGTATGGCATAGTTTAAATTTATAGCAGATGCTACATGATTCATGGCAGTCCTCCATACTGTGGTATATAATAGAATATCTGTATAATTATAAATTTACAGTTTATTATATTCCTTAATAGTTTATGTAAAATTTACTTCCAGGTGTTTATTTTTTTCCTAGAATGTATTAGAATACAATTATATTAATTGGAAAAAGGGAGATTAACATGATAACCATACTTATGGCAGTTTATAATGGAGAAAGATATTTAAAAGAACAGTTAGAGTCAATACGTGTGCAGGATTATAGTGAATGGCGCCTTATTGTACGTGATGACTGCAGCAGTGACAAATCAGTACAGATATTAAAGGATTTTGCTTCCAGCGTGGCAAATGAAGTGCAGGTTTATATTAACCAGCCTGCATGTGGCAGTGCAAAGGATAATTTTGCAAGGCTTTTAAATGACGCATGTAATTCAGAATATATAATGTTTTCTGACCAGGATGACGTATGGAAAAAGGACAAGCTTAGTACCTGCATGGATAAAATGCGCCAGCTTGAGGAAGAATATGGAAGCGGTATACCATTGCTTGTACATAGTGATGTAGAAGTGGCTGGTGAAGATATGGAAGTTATATCTTCCTCCATGTTTGATTATTCAGACATAAGACGTGAAGCAACACTTGAGCAGCTTCTTCTGCAAAATAATGTAACAGGCTGTACAATGCTTTTTAACAAGCCGCTTTGTAATGGAATCGCTCCATTTGCAGGCAGCCCGGATGTAATAATGCATGATTATTTTGCAGCGCTATATGCGAAAATATTTGGCAGAACAGCTTTTATAAACAAACCTCTTGTAAGTTACAGGCAGCATAGCAGCAACAGTGTAGGGGCAAAGGCAGGCAGAAGCCCGTCATATCTCTTTAAGAGGCTTATGGATGGAAAAAAGGCATATAAAGAGGCTGTGAACGCATCAGCCAGCCAGGCACGTTATTTTTTGCAGATATATGGTGACACGATGTCTGAAAAGTCATTATTTATAGAATATGCCATGATTATAAGATATACTGGCATATGCAGGATGACATGCTTTGAAAGGGCAATGTTTTTTATATCAACAAAGTCATGGAAAAAAGGGCTGGCACGTAAGATAATGCAGATTTTATGGGGATAATTCTTATAATAAAACGGAGGATAATATATTGTTAAATAAGATATATAAAGGGATAAAGACTGCGTTTAAATATTGCATTATGTATGTTTCGATGCTAATGCCAAGAGACCAGGATATATGTGTATTTGGTGCATGGCTTGGTGAACGTTTTGCGGATAATTCCATGCAGTTATTTCTGGAAATGCAGAAACATAAAAACATGCGTGCAGTATGGATTACAAAAAATGCAGAAACAGCAAGGCATATAGAAGCACTTGGGTATGAAGTGTACAGATGGGGGACTGTTAAAGCAGCATGGATACATTTGCGTGCAAAGTATGCAGTAGTTTCCAACGGTATAAGTGACCTTATGCACACATTCCTTGGAAGGGCTGTAATAATTAACCTCTGGCATGGCATTCCACTTAAAAAGGTATGTTATGACAATAAATATGAAAAAAACTGGGACAGCCCTGTACAGAAATTCCGTGATTTTTTAATAAATATTCCACTTGGCAATATGTATTATATTGCAACAAGCCAGGTATTTTCAGAAATATACCAGAGTGCATTCAGGGTGCGGAAAGAACAGGTTCTATGCCTTGGGCAGCCAAGAAGCGATATATTTTTCCAGAAAGAAAAACCAGCGCCTTATTTTCCAGGGAAAAATATTATCCTTTACTGCCCTACACATAGAAAAGAAGGAACCCAGAAAATTGAAATTACAAAGCTTTTTGGTTTGGAAAGGCTTGAATCATTTCTTGAGGAAAAAGGGTATTATTTTATAATAAAAAAACATTTCTACCATAGAAATGAAAAAGAAGAACTTTCCAGCTATCCCCATATTATTGACGTAACAGGCATGGATATAGATATACAGCGTCTTGTTATGGAAACAAAGGCAATGGTAACAGATTATTCAAGCATTTATATAGATTACCTGTTGCTTGGGCTGCCATTGCTTTTTTATTGTTATGATTATGAAGAGTATCTGGCAGAAGACAGGGAAATGTACTTTCCATATGAGGAAGTTACACCAGGCGTTAAAGCAAGGGATTTTGACGGGCTTTTAAAGGAACTGGAGTTATTTGCCATTAATGGGGAGGGATATGCAAAAGAGGAGAGGGAGAGGGTTAAAAACTTTTTTTATTGTAAAGAAGCCCAGGGCATTGTAAGCGGCAGGCTGGCGGATTTAATAGAAAACCGGTGTTTCAGGCATAAACGTATTAAGGAAATGCATTAAAAGCAGCCAGCTAATGGCTGGCTGCCTGGTTTCTTACATATTTTTAATTTTTATCTTTTCATTTCAGCATTATTGCCTGAATGGTGGCTGGAAATAAGTGCATCTATCTCATCTTTTGTAATTTCTGCAATATCACCTGTAATAGTATTTTTTATTACCCCCATAGCATTGCCATAACTTACAACCTGCTGCATATCCAGATTATTTAAAATACCATATAATGTTCCTGCAACATAAGCATCCCCACTCCCGATGCGGTCTGTTACATTTATATTTTCATAAGGTTTTTCTTCGTAGTAAGTATCTGTACCAGCATTATATAAAAGTGAAGTAAAACTGTGGTTTATTGTGCTGTGTACTATGCGTCTGGATGTGCATATATAGGAAATCCCATATTCTTCTGCAAATTCTTTCATAATTGTTTCCAGTTTGCCAGTTTTTAGAAATGTAAGTTTTGCTGTATCTTCTGTGCAGAAGAAAATATCAACATATGGAAGGATTTTTTCAATATATTCTTTTGCGGCTTCTCCTGTCCAGAGATTTCCACGGAAGTTTACATCAAAAGAAACTAATGCCCCATGTTCTTTAAATGTTTTTAACATCAGCATGGTTTGTTCACTGGTATTTCTTCCAAGTGCAGGGTTTATGCCGCTGGTGTGGAAACATTTTGTATTGTTATAGATTTCTTCTGGTAATTCTTGTGACTGTAATTTTAAAAATGAGCTATTATTGCGGTCATATACTACTTCTGGTTTCCGTGGGGAAGAGCCTTTTTCATAAAAGTAACTTCCAATCCTGGCGTCTGCATTGTAATCGGGATATATATACTCATCTGAAACTTTACATGACAGTACTTTGTGTCTTGCCATCATGCCAATAGCATTTGTTGGGATTTTTGTTATTATTCCTGTTTTAAGCCCTAATTGTGATACACCTGCAGCTACATTAAGTTCTGCACCGCCAACATAACAGTCGAAACCAGTTGTGTTTAAAAAACGTGTTCCATTCTGTGGGGTGTAGCGCAGAAGGATTTCTCCATATGTCAGCAAACTGTACATTTTTTGGCCTCCTTAGCAAGTTCTTTAATTGCATTAAAATCATGTTTATTTAATAATTCTTTGTTTACAATAAAACTGCCTCCACATGCACATACGTTACTGCATTTTAGGTATTCTGCCATGTTGTCCAGGTTAATACCGCCTGTAGGCATTATTTTTATATCAGGAAATACTTCTGCAAATGTCTTTAATGCCCGTATACCGCCGTATAATTCTGCTGGGAAAAATTTTATTACAGAAATTCCTGCTTTTTTTGCTTTTATTATTTCTGTTGGTGTTGCACATCCTGGAAAAAATGGTATATTTTTTTCAAGACAATATTTCACCACATCCAGGTCAAGTCCCGGGCTTACAATAAATTTTGCACCTGCACCAACCGCCCTGCAAGCCTGTTCTGTTGTAAGGACTGTCCCAGCACCTACAAGCATCTGTGGGTATTGTGAAGCCATAATATGTATAGCTTCCTCTGCGGCATCTGTGCGGAATGTAACTTCAGCACATGGAATCCCGCCTTCACAAAGTGCTTCTGCCAGTGGGGCAGCACTATTTACATTGTCCAGTGCAATAACTGGCACAATTCTTATTTCTTGTATTTTTTCTAATAGTTCATTCATAACAAAGTTCTCCTTACAGATTAAAATAAGTCTTTGCGTTAAAATAACAGATATTTTTTATAAATTTGCCAAGATACTCCATATCATGCGGATATTCACCGTTTTCTACCAGTTTTCCAATAATGTTGCATAAAATCCTGCGGAAATATTCATGCCGTGGAAAAGAGAGAAAACTCCTTGAATCAGTGAGCATGCCAATAAATGTAGATAACATTCCAGTATCAGCAAGTACGCTCATCTGGTGTTCCATGCCACGCTTGTGGTCACAGAACCACCATGCCGGGCCTAACTGTATTTTACCACGTATATTCTTGTCATTGCTCTGGAAATTACCAGCCATTGCAGCAAGCATTTCTGCATCTTTAGGATTAAGGTAATAAAGGACAGTTTTAGGAAGTTTATCTTCCAGGTCACTTGTATTAAGAAACATGGAAAGCTGTGATGCGTAATTAAAATCATTCAGGCTGTCAAATCCTGCATTAGCTCCAATATTTAATAACATCCTGGAAGAATTATTACGTATTGCTCCGATGTGAAGCTGCATTACAAGGTCATGGCGTGAATATTCACGGGCAAGTTCTGTTAATACAAAACCACGGTATTTGACTATATCATCTTCGCATAGCCTGTCCCCTTCAAGGCGTTTTTTGTAAATTTTAGATACCTCATAATGGGAGGCTGGTAAAAAGAAACTGCCCTCAAGGCTATGGTCTGTTACACGGCATCCGGCTTTTATAAAATAGCCAAGGCGTTGTTTTAGTGCATCCATCATCTGGTCAAAAGAGCCTGTGCCAGAACCAGTACACCTGCCAAGCTTGTCAACATAATTATGGAAATTTGCATTTTCAATAGCAAGTATATTATCCGGACGGAATGTCGGAAGAACCTGGATGCCAGAGTCCTCATCCGCAATTTTTTTGTGCCATTCCAGGCTGTCAATAGGGTCGTCTGTTGTACATAGTATTTCAACATTTTGTTTTGACAGAAGAGCACGTACTGAGTATCCGGAAGTCTTTAAAAGAGAATTGCACTTTTCCCATATTACAGGTGCGCTTTCCGGGGAGAGCAGGGTATCAATTCCAAAATAACGTTTTAATTCCATGTGTGTCCAGTGGTACAGGGGGTTTCCAATACAATTCTGGACAGTATCTGCCCATGCAAGAAATTTGTCATAAGGCTTACCATCACCTGTGACCAGGCGTTCAGGAACTCCATTTGCACGCATGGCACGCCATTTGTAATGGTCACCCCCAAGCCATACATCCGCTATATTATCATAGCAGTGGTCTTCATATATTTCCTGTGGGTCTAAGTGGTTATGGAAGTCGATAACAGGCATTGCCACAGCATAATTATGAAAGAGTTCTTTTGCTGTATTGTTTTGTAAAAGAAAATCATCATGTATAAAAGTACCTGCCATTATTTATCTGCCTCCAGTACATATTTATCCAGGGTTGCCTGGACAGCGCCAGTCCCGGCAATCATTTCTGTAAAATATCTGCATACAAGGCCTGCTATATTTACATCATAAAGACTTATGCCAAATATTTTTTCATCTGCCAGTATAGGTTTTAATATTTCATTTACATTGATATTATCACCAAGTGAGATAGAAGATACATAAGGGCACAGTGTGCCAAGCATTGGGTCAGGACTTAATTCAAACTTGTTGCCATTATCATCTATGCCCATAAGATAGCGCAGCCACCCGGCAAATACAAGAGGGATATACTTTAAATCCATGGTGTCAAGGCTGGCAGAAGATTTATATGCTTTTATGGTTTCACCAAAGCGGATAGCAAGTTTTTGTGAAGTATCAGTTGCAATTCTTTGTGGGGTATCTGGCATAAATGGATTTGGAATACGCACATTTAACACAGTATTAATAAATTCTTCAGGATTAAGTATGCCTGGGTCAGTGACAACAGGAAGCCCTTCTTTATATCCTATAAACATGGCTAAATTTTTTAATGCCGGATTTTTCATTTCATCTGAGATAAGCTTGTATCCAAGCAGGCAGCCAAATACTGCAAGTGCTGTATGTAAAGGATTTAAACAGGTACAGACTTTCATCTTTTCAACTTTATCCACTGTTTCACGGTCTGTAAATATAATGCCGCCTTTTTCAAGGGGAGGACGTCCGTTTGGAAAATTATCTTCTATTACCAGGTATTCACATTCTTCTGCATTGACAAAAGGCGCTATATAAGTATTTTTGCTTGTGATAACAGGTGAAAGCCCTTCAACGCCGTCCCCTGAAAGTATTTTCTCTATAGCTGCATCTGGACGTGGCGTGATTTTATCAATCATTGACCATGGAAAAGAAACTTTTTGTGGATTGCTGACGTATGAAAGGAATTCCTTGTCCGCAGTTCCATTTTCAGTCCATTTTTCCGCAAATGAAGTGATTGCATTACGGAGCTTGTCACCATTATGGGAACAATTATCCATGCTTACCATAGCAACAGGTTTTGCACCATTCTGGTATCTGGTGTATAATAATGAAGCCACCTTGCCGATATAGCTGGAAGGATTCTCCGGCCCATTTTCCATATCAGATTTTACATCTTTAAATAATTCCCCGTTTCCGTTTGTAAGGCTGTATCCCTTTTCTGTAATAGTAAAAGATACCATCTGCAGGGAATCTTTGCAGAAAATTTCTTTCAAACGGGAGAAAGCAGCTTTATTAGCACTGTCTGCTGCAATAGCTTCTACAATACTTCCGGTAATTGTCTTTTCAACAGAGCCATCTGATTTCAATGTTACAAGTATGCTGTAGTTGTCATATGGATGGTTTATTTTTTCTATAATTTCATAATCATACCCTTCTGCTACAATGAGCCCTTTGTCCAGGGTATTATCATTTAAGAGGTTCTGGACAATATTTGCCTGGAATGCACGGAAGATATTTCCAGCCCCGAAGTGAAGCCAGAAAGGTGCTTCTTTAGTCTTTTCTGTAACAGCAGCACGGTCAAACTGTGGCAGGCTGTATCCTTTGGAAGCCCATGCTTCCTTATCCTGTAATATGTTTCCTGTTAATCTCATTTTGTTTCTGCTCCTTTCACAATAGCTTCCCACAAGCCGTTTAAATATGCTGCGCCAAGTGCACGGTCATAAAGCCCGTATCCTGGCATAGCTTTTTCGTCCCATATCATCCTGCCGTGGTCAGGGCGTATTGGCCCGTTAAAACCAGTTTCATAAAGTGCCTTCATAATTTCATACATATCAAATGTACCATCAGAAGAAAGATGCGCCGCTTCCTCAAAATCCCCAGGGGAATTAAATTTCAGGTTACGTACATGTGCAAAATGTATTCTTCCTTTCAGGGAACGTATCATATCAGGAAGGTCATTTTCCAGGTTAGTGCCATAAGAACCAGAACAAAAAGTAACGCCGTTGTGTGGGTTATCTACCATTTCCATCATTCTTAAAATATTAGCTTTATTAATAATGATACGTGGCAGCCCAAATACGCTCCATGCAGGGTCATCTGGATGTATTGCCATATTGATATCATATTTATCACATACAGGCATAATTTTCTCCAGGAAATATCTGAGGTTTTCAAATAGTTTTTCATTATCAATATCTTTATACATTTCAAATAGTTCTTTTATGTGTGCCATGCGTTCCGGTTCCCAGCCAGGAAGGATACATCCGCCAGTATCTTTGGAAATTGAACTAAACATTTCTTCAGGTTTTAACATATCTATTGCCTGCTGGTTATAGGCAAGGACAGTAGAACCGTCCGGGCGTATCCTTGCAAGTTCAGTTCTTGTCCAGTCAAATACTGGCATAAAATTGTAACAAACAAGATGTATGTCTTCCTGTCCCAGATTTTCAAGGGTTTCAATATAGTTACTGATATACATTTCCCTTTCAGGAGCACCTGTTTTGATTGCATCATGGATATTTACGCTTTCAATGCCCGCAATGTGCAATCCAGCGCTTTCTACTTCATTTTTCATTGCCTGTATACGTCCACGGCTCCATACTTCTCCAGGTGCAGTATCATATAATGTTGTAATAACACCTGTAACACCAGGTATCTGGCGTATCTGTTTTAATGTAACGGTGTCAAATTCTGAACCATACCATCTAAATGTCATCTCCATAATTTATACGTCCTTTCTACTTTATAGAATTTATCTGTTATTATAAAACCTTTGTATATAAATTCCATTGGTAAAGTGGTTTTATATATTGCAAAAATTGTATATAAGATGTTAATATGTTACTATTATAAAAAGCAGAGGGACAGGGGATGCAAAGATTTATGACAAAAAAATTCCAGACAAAATTCAGTACAAGGCAGCATATGCTTTCCAAAGATTTTGAAATCTATTATTATAATGGCCATTATAAGTACAGCTTGGAAAACCATACCCATAATTATTATGAGCTTTATTTTTTTCTGGAAGGGGATGTTTCCATTGAAATAGATGGAAAGATATACCCATTGCGGCATGGTGATATAGTGCTAATTCTGCCTGGAAAAATGCACCATGCAGTTATACACAATAAAGACAAGCCATACTGCAGGTTTGTATTCTGGATCAGCCTGGAATATTACAGCCATATCCTGGAATATTCACAATCATATGGTTATATTATGCAATATGCCATTGAGACAGGTAATTATATTTTCCATAATGACAGGCTTGCATTTAATACAATACAGGCAAAAGTTTTCCAGTTAATTGAAGAGATACATATGGACAGGTTTGGCAAAGAAGCAAGGCTGCCATTGTGTGTTAATGAACTGCTCCTGCATATAAACAGGATAGTTTACAGCCAGGTTAATCCTGGAAAGCCAGAATATGGACAAGATTTATATGAAAATATTATGTACTATATTGACAGAAATCTTGAAGGCGAGTTAACATTAGACCATCTGGCAAAGGAATTTTTTGTAAGCAAACATTATATTACACATATTTTTAAGAAAAATACGGGAATATCTGTCCACCAGTATATTACAAAGAAAAGGATAGCCGCCTGCCGTGAGGCTATGCTCCACCATTGCAAGATTACTGAAGCTTACCTGCTTTATGGCTTTAATGATTATTCAAGTTTTTACCGGGCATTTAAAAAAGAATATGGGATGCCGCCAAAAGAATATGTAGAACTTGAACGTGTAGAAATGGAAAAGCTGCGCCAGCTCACATAAGTGGTTTGTGTATAATGTTGACAGATAAAACAGGGTTGTTTATTATATTAATAAATATTATAAAACACTACGGGGGATTGCTATGGGAAGTGCAGATAAGTGGAGAAAAGAACTTAAACTCTTTGAAAAAGGAAAAAGCAGCTACCAATGGGATGAAATAGAAGAACTTGTAACTGATGAATTTGAAGACGGTTATCTTACATCAGAAGAATTTGACAGTATTATGGGCAGGCTTATGGAACTTGATTGTGGTTAGTTTACACAAATTATCTGGAGGAAGCAGATTTGGAAAATTTAACAGATGAAGAACTTGAGTACAGAAGGTATCTTAGGAGAAGGATAAGGCAGCGCAAAAGAAGAAGACAGGTTATGATGGCGAGGGCCCTTGTGGCAGTAATTGGCATTCTTATTGTGGTATGCCTGTTCTTGCTTGTGCGTGCAGGTGTTAGTTATATAATAGACATCAAAGATGGAAAAAATAAGAAAACAGCACCTACAGAAACCCCTGCTAAAAAGCCGGAGATATTAATACCAGAAGGTTATGAGAAAATTTATAAGCAACTTGAGCCCCTGCTTGATGAATATCCGCAGTCAGAAGGAATTTTAATGAATTTGTCACAATATCCTGAAAATATATTAAATCTTTTTATAAACAACCATGAAACATTGTCTTTTGTGCTGAATTACCCAAAACATAAAAATGACAGTGCATCTTCTGGTGAGGTTTCAGAAGAAGAGGTTGCAGGCGGTAAGATACCTGACCTGAAACAGTGGGATGAAAGATGGGGTTATGTCAAATATGGCAGTGAAGTGCTTGCTATAAGCGGATGTGGGCCTACATGCATGTCAATGGTTTATTCAGGGCTTTTAAAAAATACTTCAATGTCTCCTTCTGATATGGCAGAGTATTGTACTAATAAAAATTATTACAGCCAGGATACAGGCACATCATGGATGATGATGCTGGAAGGGGCCAGAGATTTGGGGCTGGATGCTGATAAAATAGCTGTAAGTTCTATAAAAGCGGCACTTGGAGCAGGCAAGCCTGTAATATGCAGCATGATGCCAGGTGATTTTACAGAGCAGGGGCATTTTATTGTGCTGTCTGGCATTGATAGTAAAGGGAAAATTATAGTTAATGACCCAAACAGCATTGCACGTTCAGAAAAACACTGGAATCTCCAGAAAATACAATCACAAGTAAAGGCGGCATGGTCTTATTCTGTGCCATAAAGGAAATGGAATATTCTGGCTCTGGCACAGAAACCGTAAATTTTATGAAACGGACGTGGTTATAAATTTGCTTGACTTTATGGCTGAATAAAATTATTATATAATGTAATAAAATATGGTACACGCCCTGGCATTGCCAGATATTATACCAGCATAAATAATTACACATGATGGAGGGTTGCATATGGCAGAACCGGAAACTAGGACAACTGAGGTTAAAATTGATAATGGTGAGCTTGATACAAGTATGACCCCTAAAGACTTTACAGAGCCGGGGATTTTGTATGGAAGGCTTAAAAGCATGATACAGGGATATCACCCGTCAGCGGATATTTCTATGGTTGAAAAAGCATATGAAATCGCCAGGGAGGCGCATGAGGGGCAGCTCCGGAAATCAGGCGAGCCTTATATAATACATCCTTTATGCGTTTGTATTATCCTTGCCGAACTGGAACTTGACAAGGAAACGATTGTGGCAGGCATGCTCCATGATGTTGTAGAAGATACTGTTATGACAAGTGATGAAATTACAAAGGAGTTTGGCAGCGAGGTTTCCCTGCTTGTAGATGGTGTAACAAAACTTACACAGATTGATTATGTAGCAGATAAAGTTGAGGTGCAGGCAGAGAATTTAAGGAAGATGTTCCTTGCTATGGCAAAAGATATAAGGGTAATACTTATAAAACTTGCTGACAGGCTGCATAACCAGAGGACAATGCAGTACCAGACGCCAAAGAAGCAGAGAGAGAAATCAAGGGAAACCATTGACATTTATGCACCTATTGCTGACAGGCTTGGCATTTCTAAGATTAAAGTAGAATTAGATGACCTTGCATTTAAGTATCTTGAGCCTGAAATGTATGAGGAGCTTGTGGCAAATATTGAAAATGGCAGGGTAAAACGTGAGGAATTTATTAAAAAGATAGTAGGTGAAGTCCAGTACCATATAGAAGAAGCGGGTATAAAGGCAGAGATAGACGGGCGTGCAAAGCATTATTTCAGTGTATATAAGAAAATGGTTACACAGAATAAAAAGCTTGAGCAGATATATGATTTATTTGCGGTCAGGATTATTGTAGATACAGAACGTGAATGTTATACAGCGCTTGGTGTAATACATGAGATTTACAAGCCGATACCAGGGCATTTTAAAGACTATATATCAATGCCAAAGCCAAATAATTACCAGTCGCTGCATACAACGCTTATAGGGCCTTCAGGCCAGCCTTTTGAAATACAGATACGTACTTATGAAATGCACCGTACTGCTGAATATGGCATAGCTGCACATTGGAAATATAAAGAGAACCAGTATGGCAAAAATACTTCTGACAGTGAAGAGGAAAAGCTTGCATGGCTGCGCCGTATTCTTGAGTGGCAGAGGGACATGTCAGATAATAAAGAGTTTTTAAGCCTGCTTAAAAGCGATCTTGACCTTTTTGCAGACCATGTATACTGTTTTACAAAAGATGGTGATGTAAAGAATCTTCCAGCAGGTTCTACGCCTATAGATTTTGCATATGCTGTCCACAGTGCCGTAGGCAATAAAATGGTAGGTGCACGTGTAAATGGCAACCTTGTGCCTATTGAGTATGAGATACAGAATGGTGACAGGGTGGAAATCGTTACTTCGCAAAATTCAAAAGGCCCTAGCCGTGACTGGCTTGCCATTGTAAAAAGTGCCCAGGCAAAGAATAAAATTAACCAGTGGTTCAGGCTTGAATTTAAAGAGGAAAATATTACAAGGGGCAAGGAGCTTCTGGCTAATTACTGCAAGACACAGGGAATAGTCCTGTCTGACCTTGTAAAACCTGAATACACAGAGGCTTGCAAGAAAAAATACGGTTTCCGTGACTGGGTTTCAGTGCTTGCTGCAATAGGGCATGGCGGCCTTAAAGAAGGGCAGGTTATTAATAAATTACAGTATGAGTATGAGAAAAAGCATCCTAAGCATACAACAGATAAGGATATATTAGCTGCTGTAAACAGTTCATCTTCACAAAGTGAAACAGCATCTGTCAAGTCTAAAAGCGGTATTATCGTAGCAGGGATTGATGATGTGTCAGTAAGGTTTTCAAAGTGCTGCAGCCCTGTGCCAGGAGATGAAATAATTGGCTTTGTCACAAGGGGAAGGGGTGTTTCTATACACCGTACAGATTGTATTAACATGATGAACCTGCCAGAGCAGGACAGGCAGAGGATAATTGAGGCAGAATGGCAGATTGCACCAGAGGGAAAGCCAGATGAACTGTATGATACAGAGATAATTATTTATGCATATGACCGTATGGGAGTGCTTTTTGATATAACCAAAATATTTACAGAGAATAAGATAGATGTAAGGTTTATGAATTCTAAGACAAGCAAACAGGGAATAGCAACTATTAATGTAGGTTTTGCTATACGTAGCGTAGAAGCGTTAGGGGAACTGTCTAAAAAGTTAAGGAATGTTGAAGGTGTAAAGGATATCCAGAGGACACAGTCATAAAATATGATAAATTGTTTGTTATAAAAGCAGTGCAGAAATGAGGGGGATTATGTCTAATTATAAATGTGAAATTAAGGTTGTAGGAGATGTGCAGACGAACTGTTATTTTATTTATAATACAGATACATCAGAGTGTATTGTTATAGACCCTGGTGATGAGGCACAGCGCATTAATTCATTTATTGTAGAAAAAGGGCTTAAGCCTGTTGCAATACTGCTTACACATGGGCATTTTGACCATGTTGGTGCAGTTACATTTTTAAGGAATAAATATGGAATAAAGGTATATGCTGCAGAGGCAGAGCGTGAAACACTCGAAAATCCTGCAATCAATCTTTCTTCCCAGCTTATGGGCGGCAGGATAGTCCTTGAAGCGGATGAGTGGCTTATTGACGGGCAGGAATTAGATATTATTGGTGAAAAGATAAAATGCCTGCTTACACCAGGCCATACGGAAGGTGGCATGTGTTTTTATTTTACAGGGTGCGGCATACTTTTTTCAGGTGATACCCTTTTTGAACAGTCAGTAGGGCGTACAGATTTCCCAGGAGGAAGCATGGGGACACTTGTAAAATCTATAAGGACAAAGCTTTTTGTACTTCCAGACTATATAAAAGTATATCCAGGGCATGGCATGGCAACTACTATTGGAGATGAAAAGATGCTTAACCCATACGCTGCTATATAAACAGGGGATTATATGGAGGGGCTTATGGTTAAGATTATACTGCCAGAACGGGACTTTGACTATGAACTCCAGGCACTTGTGGCAAGTTTTTTTCCTGGGCAGCAAGTCCAGGTGGAAGTGTGCGTGGAAAAACCTGGCAATGCCAGGGAAGATGAAGAACTACTTGCAATAATTAATATAAAATGGTCAAAATATAAGATTTCGGCAGATTTTCAGGCAAAATCTTTTTTAATTTCCAGGCAGTCTTTTGTAACAGGTGATGGTGACTGGCATAAACATATAGATAAGAGTGCCCACCCTTACAGGACTTATTATAAAAATGTATTAAAAAAACTGGTTTTTAATTTAATAAAGGACTTTCCAGAGGAAATGCTGCCAGAAGGGCTTGCAAGGCGTGTTCCTGCATGGGGTACAATGACTGGTGTAAGGCCTGTAAAAATTGTAATGGATGAAATCCTTAAGGGCAATGATATTAACTGCATACGGAAAAATTTAGATAAAGTGTATTGTTTAAACAGTGAAAAGGCAGAGCTTGCATTGCAGGTTGCTGCGTGTGAGGCAGGGCTTTTAAAAAAGGCAGGCTATGGGAGCGGGTACAGCCTTTATATAGGTATACCATTCTGTCCCACAACATGCCTTTATTGTTCATTTGCGTCAAACCCTTATTACAAGGAACTTGCAGATGCTTATTTAGAAGCACTGTTTAAAGAGATGGAATATTCATCACAGATATTTAAAGACAGAAAACTGTCAAGCGTATATATTGGCGGAGGCACGCCAACTGCACTGGACGCATGGCAGCTTTCAAAGCTTTTAGAGGCACTACACAGGTATTTTCCAGTGGATAAAAGTGTTGAATTTACTGTTGAAGCTGGCAGGCCTGACAGCATTACAGAAGATAAATTAAAGGTACTGCACAGTCATGGTACAGGCAGGATATCTGTAAACCCACAGACCATGCAGCAGAAGACCCTGGATATTATTGGAAGGAGGCATACTGCCAGGCAGACAGCAGATGCCTTTAAACTGGCACGTAAAAATGGGTTTAATAATATAAATATGGATTTGATTACAGGGCTTCCAGGTGAAACAGCAAAAGATTTTAAAGATACACTTTCACAAATCAGGGAATTAGGTCCTGACAGCCTTACTATACATTCACTTGTAATTAAAAGGGCTTCAAAACTGCGTGAAAAAATACAGGAAGATGGTATAGAGGATGGCAGCAGGGTTTTATATATGGAAGAAATGTTTAACATAGGCCAGCAATTTGCAATGGAACAGGGATACCATCCTTATTATATGTACAGACAGAAAAATTCTGCTAGATGCGTGGGAAGCGCAGGCCAGGAAAATATAGGGTATGCAAGAGAGGGTAAGGAATGTCTTTATAATATTCTTATTATGGAGGAGAAACAGACCATTCTGGCACTCGGAGCCGGGGCATCAACAAAACTGTACCATATGGGGATGGGACAGGTGGAGCGGATTGAAAACGTTAAAAATGTTAATGATTACATAAGGCGTATTGATGAGATGATTGGCAGAAAGAAGAGTATTTATGACAGGCTATATAAAAAGAATAATAGAGAATGATACAATCCCAGACCATTTGAAAAAGGTACTGCATGATGAAATGTACCATGGTATTGAAGTCAGTAATCTTTCAGTAATGCTTGCAGAAGAAATGGGGGAAAGCCCTGCTTTTTGCAGGGATTTAGAGATAGCAGGAATGTTGCATGACATAGGCAAGCTTAAACTGGTAAATTATATTTTTTCAGAAGAGGATACTCTTGTTATTGAACATATGAAATATGTAAGGCAGCATTCATTATATAGCTATAAAGTTTTAAGGGAGGCAGGATATCCAGACAATATTTTATGGGCGGTATTTTACCACCATGAGAATTATGATGGTTCTGGCTACCCTGATAACCTCCAGGGTGAAAATATACCCTGGATGGCAAGGATACTAAGGACATGTGACGTATTTGCGGCACTTACAAGTAACAGGAGTTACAGGAAAGCATTTGATATAGAACAGGCTGTAGAAATAATGATAGAAGAAGTTTCAAATTATGATATGAAAGTTTTTCTAACGTTCCAGCGTATACTGCACAATGGAAGATTTAAAGGGATACAAGAACTTAGGAGGAATATAAGTCCTTTGCAGGAAGAGCAGCTTATGCTGTTTGAAAAAGAAGTATTAAATTAGCATAGTTTTCTTGATATATTCCGGGTTTCGTTGTATTATGTAGAAAGCATTTTAAATATAGAGGCGTTTTTGTACAGCAGACTGTAAAGCTTATGCTGTATAGTCTGCTGTTTTTGGCAAGAATGGAGGATTAATATGGCTGAGCCGATGAGAGGCATGAAGCGCACATGCAGGTGTGCGGAACTTAGTGAAAAGAATATAGGTGAGGAAGTTACTGTAATGGGATGGGTGCAGAAAAAGAGGAATATGGGAAATATTATATTTACTGACCTGCGTGACCGTTCAGGCATATTGCAGATTATATTTGAAGAAGATGGTGAGAATGGATGTTACAGCAAGGCAGTAAAATTAAGGAGCGAGTTTGTTATTGCTGTAAAGGGGACAGTTAAAGCACGTTCAGGTGCAGTAAATAAAAACCTTGCAACAGGCACTATTGAGTTAAAGGCTAAGGAACTGCGTATATTATCGGAGTCAGAAACCCCTCCTTTTCCAATTGAAGAGAACAGCAGGACTAAAGAAGATTTAAGGCTTAAATACCGTTATCTTGATTTAAGGCGTCCTGATTTACAAAGGAACCTTATACTGAGAAGCCGTGTTGCAGGGATTATACGCCAGTTCCTTTCAGAAGAAGGTTTTATTGAGATAGAAACCCCTGTGCTTACTAAGAGCACACCGGAGGGGGCAAGGGATTATCTTGTGCCAAGCAGGGTACACCCGGGTTCGTTTTATGCACTCCCACAGTCACCACAGCTTTTTAAGCAGTTGTTAATGTGTGCAGGGTATGACAGGTATTTCCAGATTGTAAAATGCTTCAGGGATGAGGATTTGCGTGCTGACAGGCAGCCTGAATTTACACAGGTTGATATGGAGCTGTCATTTGCGGATGAAGATGATGTTATAGATGTTAATGAAAGACTTCTTAAAAAGATTTTCAAAGAAGTGCTGGATGTTGATATAGAGCTTCCAATACAGCGCATGACCTGGCAGGAAGCTATGGACAGGTTTGGTTCAGACAAGCCTGACATGCGTTTTGGAATGGAACTTAAAGATGTATCAGAAACCGTAAAGGGATGTGGTTTCCAGGTATTTACAGGCGCACTGGAAGCAGGCGGTTCAGTGCGTGGCATAAATGCAGAGGGACAGGCTGCAATGCCACGCAAAAAGATTGATGCACTTGTAAAACTTGCTAAGGATTTTGGGGCAAAAGGGCTTGCATACCTTGCAATAAATGAAGATGGCACATATAGGTGTTCATTTGAAAAATTTATGCAGGAAGAAGAATTAAAAGCACTTGTGGCGGCAATGGACGGAAAGCCGGGGGATTTGCTTTTATTTGCGGCAGACAGGGACAAAGTGGTTTATGATGTGCTTGGCAATGTGCGTCTTGAAATTGCAGGGAAAGCAGGGCTTCTTAAAAAAGATGAATACAAATTCCTCTGGGTTACAGAATTTCCTGAATTTGAATATTCAGAAGAACAGGGAAGATACATTGCAATGCACCATCCGTTTACAATGCCTTTTGAAGAGGATGTACAGTATATTGGCACAGAGCCTGGAAAAGTGCGTGCAAGGGCTTATGATATCGTGCTTAATGGAATAGAGCTTGGAGGCGGTTCAGTCCGTATACACCAGGATGATGTACAGGAAACAATGCTTAAGGCACTTGGCTTTACAGAAGAAAGGGCACATGAACAGTTCGGTTTCCTGCTGGATGCATTTAAATATGGCGTGCCGCCACATGCAGGGCTTGCCTATGGATTTGACCGCCTTGTAATGCTTCTGGCAGGGCTTGATAATATACGTGATGTAATTGCATTCCCAAAAGTAAAAGATGCATCATGCCCTATGACAAATGCACCAGATACAGTAGAAGAAGAGCAGTTAAAAGAACTCTGCCTGGAAGTGGATGTGCAGTAATTGTTGTTATTGCCAGGAAATTTACACTTTGCAAAATACACGATACAAACAGCACGCAGGTAAATCATGAACAATTCATACAATTGCTGCAAGGTGGGGATAAAATATTCAGGCAAGGCGGCAGAAAATATAATGTTTGCACATAAATATAAATTATATCTGCCGGGGATTTTGGCTTTTCGGGATTTCAGCAGTTTTCCAATGATGCCCAGGATAAACATATTCCTGACAGGCACACTCACATTATTTGGAGGGACATGGACAGGGAGAGGTATATTAAGATAATGGATTTTATCCGTTCCCATAGATATGGGACATACATTATTTGTATAACAGGCAGAGCCATAACATATTTAACAGCAGTAATTTATTTATTAACTATTGCATTACTTGTATACAAGGAAGATATGCGCTTTATAAGGGTTATTGCAGTGCCAGCTGCAAGTTTTACAGCTTTGTCTGTATTCCGTACTAAATATAATGCTATCAGGCCTTATGAAAAATATAATTTTAAACCACTTATTCCTAAAGATACACATGGAAAGAGCTTTCCTAGCAGGCACGTATTTTCAATATTTATTTGTGCAGGGGCAGCCAGTTATATATACCCGCTGCCTGGCACGGTTATTTATATAATGGGTATCATGCTTGCAGTAATAAGGGTTATATCAGGTGTACATTTTCCAAAGGATGTAATAGCAGGGGCACTGGCAGGGATTTTATGCAGTATTGCAGGTTTTACGGATTTGTAGTAAGATATGGTGAAATAAAAGTAAATGCTACAAATCCTGGAATTAATATAGAATGGAGAGATTATAGAATGGAGATTTATAACCATCATACAGTTGAAAAGAAGTGGCAGGATATCTGGAATGATGAAAAGGCATTCCGGACAGAGAATGATTATACAAGACCTAAGTTTTATGCACTTGTTGAATTTCCTTACCCTTCAGGGCAGGGGCTTCATGTAGGGCATCCAAGGCCATATACGGCGCTTGATATTGTAGCACGCAAGCGCAGGATGCAGGGGTATAATGTATTATATCCTATGGGATGGGATGCATTTGGGCTTCCTACAGAGAACTATGCTATACAAAATAAAATCCACCCAAGGGAAGTTACAAAGAATAATGTAGAGCATTTTAAGGCACAGCTCTGTTCACTTGGCTATTCATTTGACTGGGACAGGGAAATTAATACAACAGACCCGGAATATTATAAATGGACACAGTGGATATTCCTGAAGCTTTTTAAAGCGGGGCTTGCATATAAAAAGGAGATGCCTATTAACTGGTGTACTTCATGCAAGGTAGGGCTTGCAAATGAAGAGGTGGTTGGCGGTGTATGTGAACGCTGTGGCTCTGAAGTTGTACGTAAGGTTAAAAGCGAATGGATGCTTAAGATTACAGATTATGCTGACAAACTGCTTGAAGGCCTTAATGATGTTGATTATATTGAGCGTGTAAAGACCTCACAGAGAAACTGGATTGGACGTTCAGAAGGTGCAGAGGTGGATTTCCAGCTTAAAGACAAAGAGGAAAAACTGCGTGTATATACAACACGCCCTGATACACTGTTTGGTGCAACATATATGGTAGTTTCACCAGAACATCCGCTGGTTGATAAATATAAAGATGGGATAAAGAACTGGGATGATGTTGTAAAGTACCGTGAGATGGCAGCTAAGAAGTCGGATTTTGAGCGTACAGAGCTTGCCAAGGATAAGACAGGCGTTGTGCTTGATGGCATAAAGGCATTAAACCCTGTAAATAATGAAGAAATACCTGTATGGATTTCAGATTATGTACTTATGACATATGGTACAGGTGCAATTATGGCAGTTCCTGCACATGATGAAAGGGACTGGGAATTTGCAAAGAAGTTCGGGCTTCCTTTAGTACAGGTTGTAGAAGGGAAGGAAGGCGCTGCTGATATAGACAAGGCAGCATTTACAGATGTTGCAACAGGAGTAATGGTTAATTCTGGTTTTCTTACAGGGCTTTCTGTAGAAGATGCCAAGGAAAAGATTAAAGATTTCCTGGAAGAAAAAGGCATAGGCAAACGCAAGGTAAATTATAAGCTGCGTGACTGGGTATTTTCAAGACAGAGGTACTGGGGAGAACCTATTCCAATAGTACATTGTGAAAAATGTGGATTTGTCCCAGTTGATGAAAGTGAACTTCCACTGCTGCTTCCAGAAGTGGAGAGTTATATGCCAACAGATAATGGTGAGTCACCGCTTGCTTCAATGACGGACTGGGTTAATACAAAATGTCCTTGCTGTGGCGGGCCTGCAAAGCGTGAAACTGACACAATGCCACAATGGGCAGGTTCTTCATGGTATTTTTTAAGATATACAGACCCTTGCAACAAAGATTGCCTTGCAGACCCTGAAGCCCTTAAATACTGGCTTCCTGTAGACTGGTATAATGGAGGCATGGAGCATACAACACTGCATCTGCTTTATTCACGTTTCTGGCATAAATTCCTTTATGACCAGAAAACAGTGCCAACACCAGAGCCATACCAGAAACGTACTTCACATGGGATGATTCTTGGAAGCAATGGCGAGAAGATGAGTAAATCCCGTGGCAATGTAATTAACCCTGATGATATTGTAAGGGATTATGGTGCAGACACACTCCGTACTTATGAGATGTTTATAGGTGCATTTGATTTAAGTGCGGCATGGTCAGATGATGGAGTAAAAGGCTGCCGCCGTTTCCTTGAAAGAGTATGGAAATTACAGGAAATCCTTACAGATGGAGAAGAGTATTCCAAAGATATGGAAACAAAGATGCACCAGACAATTAAGAAAGTTAGTAATGACTTTGAAAACCTCAAGTTTAATACAGCAATAGCAGCAATGATGTCACTTATAAATGATTTCTATAAGAAGAATTCTGTTACAAAGGGTGAATACAAAACACTTCTTACACTGCTTAACCCTGTTGCACCGCATATTACAGAGGAAATCTGGGAGATTACAAGATGTGGCGGCAGGATTTACCAGGGCACATGGCCAGAATATGATGAGGCTAAGACTGTAGAAAATGAAGTTGAAATTGCTGTGCAGGTTAATGGTAAAATAAGGGTAACAATTTCTATTGCCAAGGATGAAGAGAAAGACAGTGTACTTGCAAAGGCAAAAGAAGCACTTGGGGAAAGAATTTCAGGAAATATTATAAAAGAAATTTATGTTCCAGGGCGTATTGTAAATATTGTATGCAAATAATAATGTAACATGTAAATATAAAGATGTGTCTGGAAAGTACGGAAGGCAAAACCAGGCACATCTTAATGTAATACATTGCAGTAAAGTTACTATGAAACGGCAAAGCCGTGAATAATAATGGTAAAGTTACTGGGCTGTTAAAAATATTAGTGTGGAAGTGTGATATGAAGAATATATGTAAAGGTTTGGTTATTTTGTGCATTTTGTCAGGCTTTTTAATATTTGCTCCAGGGAATGTACAGGCTGCAAAGCTTACAATGGAAAATACAGATTCTAAGATAACATTAAAGTATGATGACAGATACACATTTAAGAATGATATTGAACAAATAAAGACAATTTCAGTTAAATCAAAAAATGTCCAGACAGGCAAAAAAGACAGTGAAGTGCTTAAACTTGTGGAAGGAAGCAAGAATAAAGTAGTTGCTTCTGGCTGTGGGAAAGCAGTTGTAAAACTTAAGAGTGGCAAAAAAATCGGTGTAAAAGTTAAAGCCGCCCAAATAAGCCTGCTGCTTCTTATTGGACAGAGTAATATGGAAGGAAGCCCCGATAAACTTGGAGTTCTTGAAGATTACCAAAATGAGTATGTTGTAAATAAAGAAGGTAAAGTATACAATACATATGGACCGTCAACATTAAGCCATTCACTGACAAATGGCTGTTTTAAGACAGTTTCACCTAAGCTTACTATATGGAATCCATATGATTATATTCCTGCAAGCCTGACTGATAACAGCAGTATAAATGAATGGCAGCGTACTAATAACCTGACTGACGCTGCGAATGCAACAGGCAAAACAGGTGTTGATGGTGCACTTGCCAAAGAGTGGGTTAAAAGGACAAATGAAAAAGTCTGGCTTGTTAATGCTGCCCACAGTGGAAGCTCTATTGGAACATGGCTTCCAGGCAAAGGAAGAACTAATAATAACTTCTGGCAGGCAGTGTCCTTGTATAAAGCATGTGAACAGCTTCTTAATAAGGAGATAGAGGCAGGCCATTATAAATTAAGCCATAAAGGTTATTTCTGGCTTCAGGGAGAATCAGATGATAATATGAGTGCCAGAAAATACCTTAAAAAATTTATGGCAATGCATAAAAGGCTTATTGAAGAAACTGGCGATGGAAGAGGGCAGAAATATAAAAACCTGAACAAGCGTATGGAATTTGCAGGAATACTTATGGTAAGGGCACATGGCGGTCCGGCTGACTTTTCTGATTTGTATATGACAGGTCCAAGAAAAGCACAGTATTATATGTGTAATTCTTCCAAAGAAAAGTTTAGTAATATATACCTTGCAAGCCATATTTCAGAAGACTGGGTGACAGATGAAGGAGTGGCCTCATATTTTAAATCAAAATATGAAGATGTAGATTCATACTATAGCTTTAATAATATGAAAAAAACAGATGTAGTTATGCCTTCAAAGGTTGCAGATGTCCACCAGTCAGTACATTATACGCAGCTTGGCTACAACGAGCTTGGCAGGGATGCCGCTGCTAATATCTGCTATGCACTTAAATATGCCAGGGCGCCTAAAGCAGAAACCCAGATAAGGCTTGTAGGGCAGGATGGATATACCGATATATCATCAGCAGTAAAAGCGCCGAATGATGATATGTCGGTGACAGTTAAGATATTTCCGGCATATAAGACTAAATCACTTGAAATAATGCGCAAAGATGGTGTAAAACTTGACAGGTGGAATGTAAGGCTGAGTTCATCAAACTATTTCAGCGGAAAAGTAAAATACATAGTTGGCGGAAAAAGCAGGGTATATACTTTATGGTCTGAAAATGGCATAAGCATTATACAAAATATAATAAAAGTACCTGGCGGTTTTAAAATTGACTGGAAGAAACTGGATAAGGCTTCATATTACAAAGTATTCCGCAGGGTTATAGGAACAAAAAAATGGGTCTGCATTAAAAAAACCAGTAAAAATAATAATGTAAGTTATACAGATTATGGAGCAAAACAATGGCCAGGATATGAATATATGGTAAGGGCATTTGATAAATATGGCACAAGAGGCCAGGACTCATTATCATATATTGCACCATAAGATAGTATAACTATCCCAGGTATTTTTTGAGGATTTCATTAAGCTTTGCTACATCCATTGGTTTGGCAAGATGTTCGTCCATTCCTGCACTTTTTGAATCTGCTATATCTTCTGCAAATGCATTTGCTGTCATGGCTATAATTGGTATTGTCCTGGCGTCCTGCCTGTCAAGTGAACGTATTGCTGTGGTTGCTTTATAGCCATTCATGACTGGCATCTGCACATCCATAAGGATAATATCATAATACCCAGGTTCTGAAGCAGAAAATTTGTTTACAGCTTCAGAACCGTTATGGGCTTCTTCTATCTGTATGTTTGTCATTCCAAGGATTTCTACTGCAATTTCCCGGTTTATTTCATTATCTTCAACAAGAAGCAGCCTTTTACCTGAGTAATCACTTTCCTTAACATTATCAAGTTCTAGTGTTAAGCCATTGTTATCCATATTATTTATAAGGTTATTAAAAATATTTGCAAGCCCTGATTTAAATACTGGCTTGTTTAAGAATAAGTTCATTCCTAAGCTTTTTGCTTCTGTTTCAACATCTGTTAATCCATATGAAGATAAGATAATAACCAGTGTTTTGCCGCCAGTTATGCTGTCAATCCCGCTGGCAGTTTCAAAACCTGTTATTCCAGGCATTTCCCAGTCCATTATTACTGCATAAAAATCATTATTTTCTTCATGTCTTTTCTTTACAAGTTCCAGGGTTTCCGTGCCAGAAAAACTGTATTCACTATGCATTCCCATTTCATCAAGCATCTTGCAGACAGACTGGCATGAAAGCATGTCACTGCCAGCTACAAGCACATGAAGCCCTGAAAGCCCTGGAGGCACTGCAGGAAGTTCTTCGTGTTTATCTTGTAATTTCAGGAAAAGGGTTATTGTAAATTTTGAACCTTTGCCTTCCTCACTTTCAACAATTATGTCACCATCCATCATATGTATTATATTCTGGGTTATTGCCATGCCAAGCCCTGTACCCTGTATCTTACTTGTCCTTACATCTTCAACTCTGGAAAATGGTTCAAAAATACGTTCTATATATTCTGCTGGCATTCCAACCCCATTATCTTCAAATATAAATTCATAGTACCCTGTGGCTTCATTATGGCTTGGCGCTTCTTTTACAGTAAGAGTTATATTGCCATTGTCAGGGGTATATTTAACAGCATTGCCCATTATATTTACAAATGCCTGTTGCAGACGCAGGCTGTCGCCAATTACATCTTCATGTTGTAAATCAACAATATGTACCTGTAAATTATGTTTATGTTTTTTAATCTGTGGCTGTACCATTACCAGCAGATTATTAATAAGTTCTGAAAGGTTGAAATGGTCTTTATTAAGGCTTATTTTACCTGACTCAATTCTGCTCATATCAAGCACTTCATTAATAAGCCCAAGCAGGTGGCGGCTTGAAGCATCAATTTTACCAAGTGAATCTTGCACACGTCCTTTATTATCAATATGTGACATTGCAATTGCAGTCATGCCGATAATAGCATTCATAGGTGTGCGTATGTCATGTGACATCCTGGACAGGAAATCTGATTTTGCATTATTTGCCCTGTTTGCAGCATCAAATGCTTCTTTAAGTGCTTTATACTGTTTGATTTCTTCCCTGGTAATCTTATCTACACAGCGTAAACCAAGTACCATAATATTTTCATCAATACCAGAGCTTATACATACAAAGTGCATTTCAAAATATTCATGGTCTCTGGAATCGGGTTTTGCCTGGTATCTTATTGTAAATTCTTTCTCTTCTTTAAAATGCTCTATAAGTGCATTTCTTTCAGAAAGCGCAGTTATGCTGTCCCTGTATTCAGAAAGTACAGATTTATTTATATAGTGGTTTATAATATCTGAATATGTAAATTTTTCTTTTTTAGTATTAATAACAGAAATACTGATAGGATTTTCAATAGTTTTTATAACAATAAAAGAATCTGTATCAAGGTCTATATAATAAACAGATTCATAATCAAGGCTTAATGCTGCCATAATACGTAACTGCTGTTCTTCAGCTTTATGTACTTCCTGGATTACACATGCCTGTTTCTTTCGTATTTTGTATATAATAATACTAGCAGTTGAAGCAAGCAGTAATATAATAATAACAATTAGCAGTATATATCTGGAAGGATATATATAATCTATAAAATCTACAGGTTCATATGTAATATTCAAATTGTTTTTTGTGGCATCATTGACATCAGTTTCAGTTAATGTGCCCAAAGCTTTCTCCATGGCAGAATACATGTTTTTATCAATATTTTTAATAGCAACCATTGAAAGACCTGAACTGAACCTGTAATTTTCCCACTGTACAAGTTCTGCAAACCTTATATTTTTACACTGGTAGTTGTATTCAATAGTATTTAACAATGTTGCATCTGCTTCGCCTTTACTTACCGCAACCAGGCATTCCCTTGCTGTTTTATAAAACTTGATATCAGGGTTATTAAAATCACCAGGAAGGTTATTTATCCAGTATGCACGTGCTTGTGTAAGGGCAATGCTGTATTTTGTAGTATCAGATAATTTAAAATTATTTTTAGTAACAAGGACAGTTTCATAATCCATAAAAGGGCTGGTGGTAAGAAAATTTCCATCCTTGGAAGTAATATTTCCAAAAGAGCCTATATAAAAATCAATTGTTCCATCCCTTAAAAGGTCTTGCCAGTAATTATTGCGGCTTATAGGGTAAAGTATTATGTTCAGGCCAGTTTCTTTCTTGATTTTATTCATAAGTTCAATATAAATACCACCGTATGTGCCATTATCTTCAATATATGCAAGGGGTTCTGTATTTTCATAAAAACCTACAATAATTTTCCTTTTATCTGTGATAAGCTGGCGTTCTTCTGTAGTAAAAGCAGCATTATACCTGTTTGTGCCCATCAGGCAGTTTTTAAATAAATCACCTACAATGTTTGGTTCATTAACAAGCATTTCTTCCATTCCAGTGTCAAGTTCTGCCAGCAGGTCTTTGTTGCCTTTTTTTACAGTATAATAAAAAGGATATGAATCAAGGACTGAAACTAATTTGCCATTATCTACATTGTTAGTTGCGCTAAATATAGCCAAATCTACTTCTCCGTTTTTTAAAGCCTGGATTTTATCTGTCATTGAATTAATATAAACAGGTGTATAAGTAAAGTTATTTTCCTTAGAAAATGTTTCCAGCATTCCAGCATTAGAAGAGCTTTTTGTTACAGCAATTCTTGCACCATCAAAGCTTTCATAGTCACCATAATTATAGTCGCTGTCTTTTAATGCAAATATGCCAGGCGCCATATATCCTCCAATAATTGAAGAGAAGTCCATTATCTGGCGGCGTTTTGGAAGATATGTAGATGGAAACAGTATATCAATCCTGCCATCTTCAAGCATTTTGACTGCCTCATCCCAGTCTGCCTTAACATATTCATATTGCCAGTTGTTGATTTTGGCAAGCCCGTCTAAATAAGATTTGCAATAGCCTGTAACATTGCCTTCACTGTCATAGTATAACAGGTGGTTTATTCCACAAGGGATACGTATAATTTTTCCGCCTGTGTTTTCTGCACTGGCATATATCTTGCTACATCCCAGTATAAAAAACAGCAGTAAAATTATTAAAGTATTTTTATATATATTTTGTATTTTAGATAAGTTCATAATAACTCCCCCTGGTGCCTTAAATACCGCTTTCTATGGTGGTTTAACCCAAAAGATTATTTATAAGCCCTTTTATCCCTTCTTTTTTAAATATTTCTTTATAATATTCAGCCTCCTGCTGTATCAGCCCGTCGATTACTTTTATACCAAGCAGTTCTACTGGCGCTTTATCATCTGTAAGCACATAATTGCCTGGATTATATTTTGAAAGGCGGCCAGATACATGTTCCATAAGCAGTGCAAGTTCCCTGTTTTTTATTGCCCTGGTGTTTTCATTAAATACATTATACATACTTTTATTATTTGAAGCAAACAGTTCCCTGTTTGTAGAATTTTCTACATCTATTGTGTAAACTTCACTGAATACAGAGGAAATTGTATCTGAAAGATACTGGTTTATATTTCCGTCACCGCTGCCCTGCATATTCATATTTACAACCATTACACCATTTTCAGACAGATGTTCTTTTACAAGGGTGAAAAATTCAACAGAGGACATCTGGAATGGTATAGTAATATCCTGGTACGCATCTACCATGATAACATCATATTTCTTATCTACAGCACTTAAAAATGCCCTGCCATCATATGTTGTTACATTTATATTATCTGGAAGGTGGAAATATTTCCTGGAAAGATTTGTTATTTTTTCATCAATTTCAACGCCTTCAATGCTGGTATTTTCAAAATATTTTGTGCATTGAAGTGCATATGTGCCTGTCCCCATGCCAAGCACAAGGATATCTGCATTTCCATTACCTGCCATAACAGGGGCAGCAAGTGCATAATCATAATACATGCCTGTAAGCTCTTCATCTTTCATATAAACAGACTGGACGCCAAACAGTACATTTGTTGAAAGTATAATATTTCTGCCAGATTCTTTGACCTGTAAGTAGTTATAAACAGATTCACCTTCATAAGCAAGCTCTTTTTCCCAGAATGCAAAGGAATTGTTTGCACCAGTTATGCAACAGGATATAAATATAATAATGGAGACAATGGCCATTTTTTTATGTGTCCTGCTGTTTATAAAATATATAATGCATAATGCACTTAAAATTCCTGCAAATATAAGCATTGTAATGCTTGTGCCAACGGATGGTATTGTTATAAATGTTGGTACAAATGTACCAATAATGCTTCCAATAGTGTTAAATGCATTCAGTGTGCCTACAGTTTTGCCGCTGTCTTCCAGGCTTTCTACAGAATATCTGGCAAGTGAGGGTGTGACAGTGCCTAGTAAAAACAATGGGAATACAAATATAACCATACAGGCAGCAAATGCTGCAATTACTAGAAAATTACTGTTTACTGTAAATATAAGCAGCGCTGAAATACCAAGTATAATATATTTGCCAAATACAGGTATAAGTGCAATCCATATAGCAGCAGTTAGTATTCTTACATACAGCCTGCCAGGTTCAGGATTTTTATCTGCGCTTTTTCCTCCATAAATATTGCCTAGTGCCATAGCAATCATTATAGTACCTATGATAATAGTCCAGACAATCTGGGAAGAACTGAAATAAGGCGCTAAAAGCCTGCTTGCGCCAAGTTCTACAGCCATAACAGACATGCCTGCAAAAAATTCAGTAAGATATAAAAAAAGTTTGTTGTCAAGTATTTTTATTTTAGCCATTACTACGTATTTCTCCATTTATTACTATGAACAACATAGCTGTTAATAGTAACATTCATTTTACTTTTAATAATAGGATTTTGTAATAATTATACCACTTTTTTTAATAATAAAACAGACTAGTTTAACAAAAATTTAAAAATATGGTAATAAAAGATTATTGATATCTGTGTCCAGAAGTAATATACTATTATATTAGACGGGCTATGAAATTTAACTTGTATTGATAAGGCCATAAGCAAAAGAGTTCCATAATATTACAGGAATTCTTCTGGCAATAAAAAATAAAGGGCAGTGTGATTATGAAAAGAAAGAATAAAAGAAACCTGGCAGACAATGAAGCTGCTACTATTGAAAGCACTACTTTACATCCTGGCATAAATATAGGCAGTACAGCACTTGGCAGAAGGAAGGAAAGAAGAGGCATTTCTAAAAAATGGCTTTTAATACCTGCGTTTATAATTGTAATTGTGCTTACAGTGTATTTTGCAGGTGTTGTATATTATAAGTCGCATTTTTTTAAAGGGACTAATGTATATGGCACAGATGTTTCACAGATGGAAGTGCAGGATTTTGAGGAGGGGCTTTCTGCCTATTCTCTTAAAATAATACAGAAAGATAAAGATGGCATGGAATTTGAAGAAGAATTTTCAAGTGATGCACTTGGATTAATGGTTTCTTCAACAGATGAGCTGGTTAAAATTATAGATGGGCAAAATGAGTGGCTGTGGCCGTTACAGCACAATGCTGTTTATGGAGGAAAGCCGTCATTTATAGGCTGTGACCAGGACAAAATAAATGAAGTAGTCAAAAGCTTAAGCAATATGCAGGAAGAGAATATTACTAAACCAAAGAATGCTTATATATCTGGTTATAAAAAAGGCAAGGGCTATGAAATTGTTAGTGAAACCCAGGGCAATGAGCTTGATGCGCCTGCTGTTATTAAAGCTGTTGAAAGTGCGGCTGAAGGCTTAAAAACTGAGATAAACTGTGAAGAACTGGGACTGTATAAAAAGCCGGCAGTTTCTTCTGATGATAAAAAGCTGAACAAGACTCTTAACAAACTTAATAAATACACAAGCACAGATATCACGTATGAATTTGGCAGCAATACAGAGGTACTGGATGGGGATACAATCAATAAATGGCTTTCTGTAAAAAAAGGCAAGGTAAAAATTGATGAAAATGAAGTATCAGAATTTGTTGCATCTATCAGAAGGAAATATGATACAATTTTCCGCCCACGTAAGTTTAAAACAAGCTATGGTGAAACAATTACAATAGCAGGGGGGGATTATGGCTGGTGGATGAATACGCCCCAGGAGATAAAGGAACTTACAATGCTTATAAAGAAGGGCAAACAGGGGAAAAGGACACCTTGTTATTACCAGACTGCTGGCAGATATGGCAAACGTGATTATGGTGATACCTATGTAGAAGTAAACCTTACAGCACAGCATGTTATTTTATATAAAGATGGCAAAATGGTACTTGAAACAGATTGTGTTACAGGCAACAGTGCACGTGGGTTTGATACACCAGCAGGTGTTTATGGTATTACATATAAACAACGTGATGCTACATTAAATGGTGAGAATTATTCAACTCCTGTAAGCTACTGGATGCCGTTTAATAAAAATATAGGCCTGCATGATGCAGGCTGGAGAAGTTCATTTGGCGGGGAATTATATAAAACAAGCGGCTCACATGGGTGCGTAAACCTTCCGCCAGAAAAGGCAAGACAGATATATGATGTAATACAGACAGGAACACCAGTAATATGTTATAACCTGCCCGGTACAAAAGGTGGTGATATTGCAAAAGCCGCCAAAAAGGAGGACAAGAACACATAATATAAATTTAAACATCCATCAGTATTATTATCCAGTAATACTGATGGATGTTTTCTATGTTATTATAATGTATCTGACAGGGATTCCCACTGCTCCATAAGTTCTTCAAGTTTGTTTCCATTGGCCTCATGTTCTTTGGAAAGTTTCTGTAATAATTGTATATTTGTGCCATTAGCTGGGTCTGAAAGCTGTAAATCTATTTCTGCATTCCGTGTTTCAAGTTTTTCTATTTCAGTTTCAGTTTTTTTCAGTTCATTTTCTATTTTGCGCAGCCTTGCCTGTTCTTCTTTCTGTTGCTGCCAGCTAGCCTTATTGCCAGATGCAGGGATGCTTTCTGTATTATTGCATGAAGCAGCCTGTGTAGGCGTGGAAAGCTGTGCCCTTTCTGCATCTTCCTTTTTTTCAAGGTAATAATCATAATTGCCAGGATAATTTACTATCTGCTGCTTTGTAAGGTTAAGTATTCTTGACGCAGTAGTATTTATAAAGTACCTGTCATGTGATACATATAAAACAGTGCCCTCAAAACTGTTAATGGCATGTTCAAGTATTTCCTTGGAGTCGATGTCAAGATGGTTTGTAGGCTCATCCAGCAGCAGGAAATTAGCATCTGAAAGCATAAGCTTTGCTAGTGATACACGCCCCCTTTCACCACCGCTTAAGTTTTTAACCTGTTTAAATACATCATCATTAGTAAAAAGAAAAGCAGCAAGTACATTACGTACTTGTGTATTGTCCATATCAGGGTATGTATCTTGTATTTCTTCAAATAATGTTTTTTCAGGGTGGAGTACCTGGTGTTCCTGGTCATAATATGCTATGTGTACATTAGTTCCAAACTTTACCTGTCCTTTAAAATCTGTACCAGCATTGTACATTCCCATAAGTATTTTAAGGATAGTAGTTTTTCCAGTGCCATTATCACCAATTATTGCTACATGCTCGCCTCTTTTAATTTCAAAACTGATATCTGAAAAAAGCTGGTGGCTGCCATAACTTTTAGCAAGCCCTTTTACAGAGAGAACATCATTGCCACTTTGTATACGTGGCTTAAAAAGAAGGTTCATTTTGGTGTTTTCTTCCACAGGCTTGTCTATACGCTCAATTTTATCGAGCATTTTTTCCCTGCTTTCTGCCCGCTTAATTGATTTTTCCCTGTTAAATGATTTGAGTTTTGCAATAACCTCTTCCTGACGTTTTATTTCAGCCTGCTGGTTAAGGTACTGTTTCATAAGAGCTTCCATTGCTGCCTGTTTTTTCTTGGAATATTCTGAGTAATTTCCCTGGAACACGCTACATTTTGTTTGTTTTAACTCTATTATCTTTGTTGCAATTTTATCAAGGAAATACCTGTCATGTGCAACAACAAGCACAGCACCTTTATAATTTGCAAGGTATCCTTCAAGCCATTGTATTGAATTCATGTCAAGGTGGTTTGCAGGTTCGTCAAGTATAACCAGGTCTGGGTTCTTAAGTAGCATCATAGCAAGGGCCACCCTTGTCTTTTCACCACCGGACAGTGACTGTACAGGCTGGCCAAAATTCTCTTCATTAAAGCCAAGCCCTTTAAGTACACCTGTAATCTCACTTTCATATGAATAACCGCCAAGCTGTTCAAAACGGTGCCTTGCCTGGTCATATTGTTTAATAAGCACTTCGAGCTTTCCGCCTTTTGCATTATCCATCTGTGCAGACAGTCCATCAAGGCGCCTGCCAAGTTCTTCAACTTCAGGGCGTGCACCATGCATTTCATCTAAAATGCTCTTATTGGAACTATATTCCTGGTTCTGTGCAAAATATCCTATGGAAATATCCTTGGATATAATAATTTCCCCACTGTCAGCTTCCAGTTCATCCATTATGATTTTAATAAGGGTTGACTTGCCAGAACCATTTATTCCTACTATGGCAGCTTTTTCATTATCATTTATATGGAAAGATACATCATTTAAAATAACATCTGTTAAAAAAGTTTTGGTAATATGGCTGCATTGTAAAATCATGTAATTCCTCATTTCTATATAAAAAATTCTGGATAATTTATTATAAACTAATATAAAGAAAAAGGCAAATTTTCTGGACAGGGGTACGCTACGGAAACCCTGTGTCCGTAAGACACAGGATAACCGGAATTTATAAAAGAATTGTGCAGTAAACTCTAGTTCTGCCAGGTTTAATTTTAATATTAAACTAGCCGATATATTATATACAATTATTTTTTAAAATGTATAGGGGTTATGGAGGCTGGATAGTAACAAATTTAGTAATATTTGGGGTTTGGCAGCATATAATTTAATTAATTAATAAAATAATAAAGTAATACAATTTGATAAGGAGGAAATAATGGACAAGAAAAAGTTAAAATTGCTTGCTGTCCTGTCTGCTCTTTGTCTTTTTTGTGTGCTGTCAGAAGCATATCTCCGGGGTTATATCAAACCAGGAGTAAAGCAGGCAAGCCAGAATAAGACAATAACAGACAGCAGCCAGAATAAAAATGCCATGGATAGCAGCAGTAGTGCAGGTAACAATAGCAGCAAAAATGCACAAAAAAGTACAAAAGAACCAGCCGGCATAAAAAAGGCTTCTTCTGGGAAAAAGATACAAATTTTAGACCCAGTGAGGGCAGCAGATTCACAAAAAGTAAGGGTGTTAGTTATGACAAGCGGCTTTAAAAGCTATTACCATAGCAGTGTAAGCCTTACTTGTGGTGGCAGCTTTACAGTTAGTGACGGCAAAAATGTAAAAAAATATAGTGCAGGAAAAAAGGCCATATTTAATATGTATGGCAAAAAAGCTAAGCCAGACAGGAAAAAGAAGTATATTATAAGACCATCCGGGAGTGCAAGGATTAAAATGCTTTCTATAAAAAGACAGGACAGGCAGCCGTTATACCGTGGTACTATTGAGGTAAAGTGGACTAAGCAGGGGTTTCTGGTAACTAATGAACTGCCAGTTGAATATTATCTTTATGCTGTTGTGCCAAGTGAAATGTCTACCAGTAATAATATGGAAGCATTGAAAGCGCAGGCGGTATGCGCAAGAAGTTATGCCTATAACCAGATTAATGCAAAGAGGTATAAAGAATACAATGCTGACCTTGATGACAGTGTATCATGCCAGGTATACAATAACATACCTGAGGATAAACGTTCGAGGATGGCTGTTGACTCAACTTATGGGCAGGTAATAACAAATAAAGGCAGGATTATTGTTGCATATTATTTTTCGACATCATGGGGCTGTACTGCTGACGGGCAGGATGTGTGGAATACAACAGCAGAAGTGCCATATCTCATGAGTTCTTTGCAGATACGGAAGAAAAATGCAGCAGAGCAGGCAGAAGTTGACCTTTCAGATGAAAATACATTCCGGGACTTTATTAATTCAGGCAGTTATAAAACGTATGACAGCAATGATGACTGGTACAGGTGGAGTATAACATTTAATGCAGCAAATTTAAGCAGCAGGATTGATTCAGCACTTTACAACTGTTACCTTTTGGATAAATCACTTGTGCTTGTCCAGAACAGCAAAGGCAAATATGAACAAAAGCCACTAAAAAGCATTGGCACAATTAAAAAATTACGCATTGAAAAGCGGGAGGAGAGCGGGCTTGTAACAGAGCTTGTCATAATTGGCACAGGAAATGTTGTTAAAGTATGTACACAGTATAATATAAGAAAAGTCCTTGCGCCGGTTTATGAAAAAATAAAGAGGAAAAGCGGTGAAAGCGTTTCCTCATATTCAATGCTTCCAAGTGCAGCATTTTATATTGATACTGTTAAAACTAAAAAAGGGACATCATTTAAAATATCAGGAGGCGGTTTCGGGCATGGTGCAGGTCTCAGCCAGTCTGGTGCAGCAGCAATGGCAGAGGCCGGCGAAGACTATACTGTAATTATTAAACATTTCTTTAAAAGCACAAAGGTACAGGATGTACAGAAAGTTTTAAAGGGCTGAGGCTATTTTTTGAAAAACCCATCTTCTTTAAGCAGTTTATTCACAAGCCCGCCAAAAAACAGTATATACATGCAGGCATAAAGCCATACCATAAGGAGCGCTATTACAGTCATTGCACCATAAAAGGCTGAATAGTTGCTGTAGTGGTCAACATACAGAGAATATAAGTCAGAATAAACAAGCCAGCCGCTTGTTGCAATAATAGCGCCTGGTATCTGGCTTTTAAAGCTGCATTTCCTGTCTGGTATGGCTTTATACATAATTGTAAAAAAGCAGAACATTATAAAGAAGCTGATAAGCGGCCTTAAATTTATTATTGGCAGGAATACATTTTCAAGCAGTGGGAAATACCTGCATGTGTAAAAATATATCCTATTGCCAAATACCATAAAAGCAAGGGTTGCAATTATAAGCAGTGCAAATGCTACTGTATAGATTGCAGAATAAAAGCGGATAAGCAGGAAATTACGGCTTTCTTCTATTTCAAATACAGAGTTAAGCCCGTTAGCGAGGGAAAGGAAAGCTTTAGAACCAAGCCATATTGCAGTAATTATTGTTACAGGCAGAAGGGTTGCAGACTGGCTGTTATATATGCCAGAAATAACTGCTGAAAAAAAATCATGGAAAGATTCTGGTATAAAAACTTCCAATGTATTTAAAAACATAGTTTCTGTAAAAGGCGTAAATTTAAGGACTGCAAACATAAACATAAAAAAAGGAAAGAAAGATAGCATCAGGAAAAAGGCTGACTGTCCCGAAAAAGCTGGGATAGCTGCCCTGTTTGTTTCCTTTATTATTGTTTCTGTTATATTACGTATTTTATTATACCAGCGTATTAAATGTTTATATCCCATATACTCCTCCTGTCTGTTCCAGTTGCATAAATATATGCTTTTATTCCATAATAAGGCTGTAATCTCCAGATTTAAGTATTTCTGCAAGTTCTTTTACAGAATTAAAACCATAGTCTGTAATTATGCCGCCTTTTGCCAGGTCTTCTTCTTCGTGGAAATCACTTCCAGAAGTCATGACCAGCCCGTTCTGTTCTGCCCATTTAAATGTTTTCCTATTATTACTATTATGGCGCATATTGCCATTATATACCTCTGCCCCATCAAGAAAATGTGGGTCAGAAGGTGTGCAGTAAGCTCTGTTTGGATGTGCCTGTACAAGCAGTATCCCATTTTTATGGCAGAGTTTATATAGTTTCTTTAAAGGCATTTTAAATAAAAGCGGGTTCTGTAAAAAGAATTCTGTATCTGCGCCATATAAAAGATAGTCATCCGGGCTTTCCAGAAGGCTTACTTCTGCACCAGGCAGGACTTTTAAATGGAGGTTGTTTTTATGTGAGTATTCAAGGGCACAACGGTATCCATTCAGGAAAAATCCTGTAAATTCCAGTGGGTCTGTAATATTATTATGTTCCATAACCCACTTACTGTAATGGTCTGTAATAACAATGGCATCATAGCCTGCTGCTTCATACATTTCCACAAGCCTTCTGGCGCTTATATTGGCACAAGGGCTTGCTTCACTTGTGTGTGCATGTAATTCTGTTTTCAATTTTAACCTCATTTCTGCTAAAACGTTACTGGAAGTTTTAGCTTTCTTATATTAACAATTATTTTACCAAATAACAGGTAAAATATCAAAAAAAAGTTATATGCATATCATGAATATATGGTATTATTATATTAAAATGTTTTTAAGGAGGAAAAGATTATGCATAGTTTTCAGAAAATTACAACTGATATAATGGAGATTAACCCATTTGAAAAAATAGGCAAGGACTGGATGCTTGTTTCTGCAGGCAATGAACAGAAAGCAAATACAATGACAGCATCGTGGGGAGCACTTGGACAGATGTGGGGCAAGGATGCTGCATTTGTAGTTATAAGGCAGAGCCGTTTCACTAAAGAGTTTATAGACAGAGAAGGGAAATTTTCATTAAGTTTTCCTAAAAATGAACATAGAAAACTTATGAAATTCCTTGGGTCAGTTTCAGGGCGGAATGAAGACAAGATAAAAGAGTCAGGTGTAGAAATAGGATATTACAATGGTGTACCTTATATAGACAATGCAGACCTTTTATTAATATGCAAAGTAATGTCTGCCACATTAATTAAACCAGAAGATTTTAAGGATAGCAGCATTGATGCGGCATGGTATAAAGATAAGGATTACCACACGCTTTATATAGCAGAAATTACAGATATTCTTGCAAGATAAATACCTTGGCGCTTTATGATGTGTCTGTTTTGTAACAGTTTGGTCTTTATATTAATTTTATGAAACGGACGTGATTTTATTTCATTTATATTGACAATTATAGACAAAAGGTGTATAATAATAAGTGCTTAGGTTGTACAGATTGTATAAAACATATTTGTAGAAAAATTAGAATGGAAAGAGCATTAAAGACAAGCATTGCTGTATTATTTGCAGACTGCTGGCATTATGACAAATTACAAATGGCCAGGGGTTAAAAGAAGCAGTGCAATGGTTAAAGTTAATGGCAGGAAAGTTGCTGCCAGCGGCATTAAGTTAAAAAGTATGCTGTTTAAAGCAATAGTTTTAGGCGTGGTACTTTATATAAGAGAAGGTGTTTCTGGTTACATGGGGATGTAATTGGAGATAGGACTGACGGGCTTGCCATATACGGCAGCCCGTTAGTTTTCTGCACTGGAAAGTTACTATTCACAGTCAATTAAATCCGAGGATTTTTGACACGTTTTTTTTGTCAAAAATACGAGTTTTACAGTGCCATTTTGTACGTTTTTTGTGCAAAATGTGTACATAACCAGTGCTGAAAGCACTGCTAGTTACTATGGACAGCGTAGCTATGAATAGTAACTACAGATATAAGTTTTTCAGCCCCATTCTGCACATTTTTTAGTATAAAAAGCAGGTGCTGTACTTTATGTACAGCACCTGCAGGTGTGTGCTTTATATTTATATTAGTTAGTAATAACCTTTTCTGTTTCTTTGTCGAATACATGGATTTTACTTATATCAAGCGCAATCTTAATTGTATCGCCAGGACGTGCTGTGGTACGTGGGTTTACACGGACTGTAATATCAAATCCTTCTACTGTGAAGTACAAGAATACTTCAGCACCAAGCATTTCGTATACTTTAACTGTAGCGTCAAGCACGTTATCTGTTCCTGAATTAATGTAAATTTCTTCATCTTTAATATCTTCTGGACGTATACCCATGATAACATCCTTGCCAATATATCCGCCTTCTATTACTTTCTCTGCCTTTCCTTCTGGAATTTTAACAGAATATGAGCCAAACTCAAGCTTAACATCTGAACCGTCTTTAACAGCTTTGCAGTTTATAAAGTTCATCTGAGGTGAACCAATAAATCCAGCAACGAATACATTACATGGCTTTGTATAAAGGTCAATAGGTGAAGCAACCTGCTGCATAATACCATCCTTCATAACAACGATACGTGTACCAAGTGTAAGTGCCTCTGTCTGGTCATGTGTTACATAGATAATTGTAGCTTCAAGCCTCTGGTGGATTTTAGAAATTTCTATACGCATCTGGACACGGAGCTTTGCATCAAGGTTTGATAAAGGCTCATCCATAAGAAATACTTTAGGATTACGCACGATTGCACGTCCCATGGCAACACGCTGTCTTTGTCCACCTGATAAAGCCTTTGGCTTACGGTCTAAAAGATGTTCAATATCAAGAATTTTTGCTGCCTCATGAACTAACTTGTCAATTTTCTCCTTTGGAGTTTTTCTTAACTTAAGTCCAAATGCCATATTATCATAAACTGACATATGAGGATATAATGCGTAGTTCTGGAATACCATTGCAATATCCCTGTCTTTTGGCTCTACATCATTAACAAGTGTATTGCCAATCCATAACTCACCTGATGAAATTTCTTCAAGGCCTGCAACCATACGTAGTGTTGTAGACTTACCACAGCCTGAAGGACCTACAAATATTATAAACTCCTTATCTGCAATTTCAAGGTTAAAATTTTTAACTGCAACAAAACCATTTGGATATGTTTTATTAATGTTCTTTAAAGATAAACTTGCCATTATGAATTTCCTCCTAATTTGTCAAATATAATTGCGCTGTATCAAATATACGCTTGCTTAATCTATAAACTATAATACACTAACAGACACACTTTTACCATAGACCAAATATCCAAAGAAATTTTTTAGTTTTTGTGCAATGCGTATAAAATTAAAATTTTTACCTCTAAATACATCAAATTTTACAAAAATTCTATGTTTTTACTGTCTGTTTTGTCCAAAACCTTCACCAAATACTTCCCTTATTTCAGAAATTATCACAAATGCATTCCTGTCTACACTTTTAATAAGCCCTGTAAGTTTTGCAATCTCTTTCTTTGCTGTAACACAAAGAAGCATAGGACGGCTGCTGTTTGAATACATTCCCTTAGCTTCAATAAGAGTTGCACCTCTCTCCATCTCTGCAAAAACCCTCCTGCTTATCTCTTCATATTCTGGTGAAATTACAAGCACCTGTTTACATGCCTTTCCTCCTGAAAGTATATAATCCATTACGCTTGATGACACAAACACTGCTATAACTGCATAAAATGATATATAAAGGCCAAATACAACCGCACCAGTAATTATAACTAGTGAATCCACTATAAATAATACCGTTGATACAGAATAATAAGGAAAATACCTGCATATTATGGCACTTAAAAGGTCTGTCCCACCCGTAGAATAACCAGTAGCAAATACAAGACCCAGTCCAAGGCCTGTAAGCACACCTCCCACAACTGCCGCAAGCAGGTAGTCGTGCCTTCCAGGGTCTAGTACAGGCATTATATACATAGCCAGCGAAAAAACTGTATTGGCGAATAATGTCTTGGCAATAAACCCCCTGCCTTTTATAAAAATACCCCATACAAATATAGGTATGTTTAATACAAAATTGCTAATCCAGACTGGAAATGCAATGCCTGCCAGCCTGTAAGACAATGATTTGGTTACTATCGAAAGCCCTGATATCCCGCCTGTAACCATATCAAGAGGCTCATATATCCAGTTTACTGCTGCTGCCATTAAAGTTGTCCCCATAGCAAGACAAAAAAGTTCCTTTAATAAGATTTTATGCTTTTCCATAACACTTTAATCCCTATTGCCATTATTATTTTCCAGTTCTTCACTCTGGTTATTATATTGTACAATTTTCTTGCGGAATATACGTGCCCTGAAGCTTTTTTTAACTGACTGCTGCCTGACAACCTTTTCATAAAGCCATGCCAGATGAAGCTTTTCTGCCCAAAGAGGCACAACCTTTTCACCTGCAAGCACAAGACCTGAAACACCTCCGGTTGCCACGCATATTTTTGCATTAATCTGCGCTGCATGTCCAATAATCCAGCTTTCCTGTATACCTGGCGGCAAATCCACCACAAGCATATCAGGAAGGCAGTTATTAATATTATTAATAACTGCTTCATCTTCCAGGCTGCTGTCATAAACGCAGAAATCCACCACCCTTAAGCCAGGCTGCACCCTTTTACAATAATCCCTTAATTTAAAAGCCCCTTCCTCACTTTCTGCCATAATATAGATAGTTCTGTCCTGCTTCTGGAGGTTTTCAAGCACCAGCCCAAAACTTTTAAAACTTGTTACCATGCCGCCTGCCTCAAGCACATCTACATGGTGTGTTGCAAGAAGCGCCTCTTCCCCTGGAAGGAACAAATCCGCTTGTTCTATAATTTTGCGGTAATCATCATCTTTAGCTGCCTTGTCCAGCAATTCCGCAGATGCGAAGAATATAACATACAGGTGGTCATCTGACAGGTATTCATTTATTATTCCAGTAAAGATGTCATTAGTAAGCATATCAACATCAATATCCATAATTTTTACTGAAGCCTGCATAAAATAACCATGCCTTTCCTAATTGGCATCTGCCGTTCCAATAATAATCTCAATATCAAACCCCTCACGCACATCTCCTGTTACTATTTCAGGGTCAGCAAAATAGCCTGCAAGGTCATTGCCAGTGCCATTTTCTTTTACAATAATCCTTGTACGTGTAAGGGTTTCATCTGTATAATCACCTATCTGGTTTACAGAAAAACCATCAGCATTTAACCTTTCCTGTGTAGCTGCTGCAAGCCCGCTTATCCTGCTCCCGTTCAGGACAATTATACTGGAACCTTTAGAACTTTTTGCCTTTCTGTTATTATTCTTTGAAACAGTACGGCTTTCCTGTGGGGCTGTATAACTTGTTGTATTGTTTGCCAGCTTATTTAAAAATGATTTTGCCGCTTTTGTATCCACTGAAAATACTTTTCCATTATATGTGCCAGGGATTCCCCAGTAATGGAAATAGTCAACATTCATTTTTTCATAACATTCTATATACCCAATCTTATTATAAACAGTAAGGTTTGACTCAACCCCCTCATACTGTTCTTTAATATACTCTGCTATCTTCTCCTGGCTGCCATTAATATCTTTTAACTGGTTTATATACGTATTGCTTGCTACTGAAATCCTCTGCGGTGTTCTGATATACTGTACTTCCGGCACAGACCCGTCCGGACCAGGCGTAGCTGTTGCTGTGCCTGAAGGCTTAAACCTGACACCCACCCTTTTACTTGTATAATGGCTTTTATAAGTTTCCTGGTCAAGCACAGTATAATAACTTATCTTAATGCCAAGCATTTTCTCAATAATAAGTTCCCCATATCCAAATGCCTCATCGCTATTGGCAAAATATGTTTTAATCCTGCCAATACGGATAATCTGGGGGATTTCCTGGTTTACAGTACATAGTTTCTGGTACATTGTAGTAGGTATTGTATATTCTGTCCTTACCGGGATAGTAACATAATCCATGTTATTAGTTTTAGTATTACAGATTTCCAGCATAAGGTTTGTAATCCTGTCATCATTACATACATATATAAGGTTTCTTGATACTTCATCTGTCTGTGCATCCTCGATAATGTCAGCAATATCCCCTTTTGATGTCCCTATATTGCCTCCATTGTCTGAAAGAATTGTATATGATATCTTATAACTGGCGAATCCAGTTAATAATAATATTATTATAAATAAAATAGATTTTAAAAGACTAATAAAAAATACTTTTACTACATTATTTTTTTTCATGATTGTACCTTTCTATACCAGTTTATACAGTTGTTCTAATTAAAAACATGATTTTTATTATAACAAAGAAAGCCTGTTATGTAAAGTCTGCAAAAAAGTTGTAAGAAATCATTAACAATTTAAAGAATATTATATCCATTATTTTGTAATATATGATATACTTGGATTAATAAATATAAGAAATGGTGATTAACATGAAAACTGCTGTAATTACTGGCGCATCACGTGGCATAGGGTATGCCTGCGCCCTTAAACTGGCTGGCATGGGATATAACATTGCAGTAAACTGCCATAAAAATTCCTGCCTGCTTGACAAACTGGAAGAAGAAACCCGGAAGTATAACATCCAATGTATTAAACATACTGGCGACATAGGCATATATGAAAATGCCTCCAGCTTTTTTAAATCCATAGAACATGGACTAGGACTGCCTGATGTGCTAATCAACAATGCTGGCATCTCCTATATTGGCTTGCTGCAGGATATGTCTCCCAGGGACTGGGATTATATATTACGGGTAAACCTGACTTCTGTATTTAACTGCAGCAGGCTTGTAATTCCTATGATGCTTAAACGCAAGTCAGGCAAAATAATAAATATTTCATCTGTATGGGGCTGCACTGGCGCTTCAGCAGAAGTGGCATATTCAGCAGCAAAAGGTGGTGTCAATGCATTTACAAAAGCACTTGCTAAAGAACTTGCACCAAGCAATATACAGGTTAACGCTATAGCATGTGGTATTATAGATACAGAAATGAACAGTTCATTCAGCGAAGAAGAAATAGAAGCTATAAAAGAAGAAATACCAGCCTGCCGCCTTGGCACACCTGACGAAGTGGCAGGGCTTGCCTGCCAGCTTGCAGAAAGCAGCAGCTATCTGACAGGCCAGGTAATAAAACTTGATGGCGGCTGGAGTTAAATCCTGCCGCCACCAGTCTGGCTATCTCTGGAGGTAAAAGTCCCTGGTATCTATTATCTGCTGTGGCACTTCTACTTTATCCTTCTGCCATACCCTGAACTTTAAGTCATATTCCTTTAATTTCTTGCCACGTTCACGAACAAAACGTGCCATAGCGTCACGGAAAAGAGGCTGTTCTGAAGCTTTCTCACGTATATCTTTAGAAAACGGGCAGTATGTAGCAAGGATTTCCCTTACCGGCTTGCTAAGGCAAAGGCCTCCCTTAGACTCAAGCTTAATCCAGTTTTCATAATCAATTACAAATACTTCCCTTGTGTTATTCCTGCACTTCTGTATCTGTAATTTCAGCTTGTCTTTTTTCTCATCTGAAAGTTCCCTGTTTTTACGGTAAAACTGCACATAATCACTGTATTCGCTTGTAAGCGACTTTATCTGTATATTATTCCACATAGCGCCTTGCATCGTCCTGCAAAGCTCCCATCTGAAACGGCCAAACAGTTTTATCATAACAGAGTCTATATCTGTATCAAGGAATGCTGGTATAAGGAAACGGCCTTTTGAATTTCTCATCCTGCCGCTAAGTTCCTGCCACATTATTGCATTGCTTCCAAATACAGGGAATACTATAAAATCTGGGAACACTTCTTCCATTATATATTCTTTTTTATTGCCTAATGCCTTGTCATTGCAAAGCCCCTCCCTGTAAAATACAGAGAAATCAATTCCAAGAAGTTTATTTACAGACTCATTTATCTTTCTTTCTGAAAGATAACACCTCTTAATTGAGCCCGGACAGCCTTCTGTAAATAAAAATGGCACAAATACCGAAACCTGGCCATATATTAAGCGGTGGTTTGTCTTGAACATATTCTGGATTTCGTAGTCAAACTTTGCCACATTATCATTTGCAAGTTTCCGTTCCTCTTCCACTGTAATACGCCCGGTTTTACGCATATCACGCAGGTTCTCTGTATAGTCCATGTCAAATTCACTCTTGGATGGCTCTCTTCTTCCCTCATAAATCTCTGTAAGCCACTCTTTCATATTATAAATTGAGCAGTTCGCATTTTCCAGCCCGCTTTTATCAAGAGTAAGCAATTCTTCCATAATACTGTATGAAACAACTTTTTCACTTAAAAACCCATACTTCAGGAATAAATCAATAACAAGCGGCGTTTCCCCTTCTGATTCATAATCCCTTATAAACACACCTCTGTATATATTATAATAATTCTTTAAAAGCCCCTGCCTTATCTTCCTCACACTGTCATCAGTTGACATTTTATCCTTAAGCAGCACAAACTGTTCCATAAATCCCCTGAACTGGCTTGCCATTTCTTCATCCACACCAGAGTATTCCAATATAATGCCAAGCGAACCGTTCAGTACACTTACATCCACAGTTCCTTCTTCTTCCTCTGTACTGTCCTCATCTTCATTATTGCTATTACTGCTTATAAGTGTAAAATACGCCTCCTCCATATATCCATGGTCAACCCCAAGGTCAATGCATGCCTTATCATATAAAAGGTTTTCAAGTAAATTTACATTATCAATAATGCCATCAAAAAGTGAAACAGCTTCTTTTATTACAATACCTTTGCTTTTCATTGTTTTGGCAAGTTCAAATACAGACTTGAACAGGTTGTTCTCATTATTAATAAGGAAACCTGCAAGTTCCCTAAGATATGCTGCATCTGATATACATTGTGATATTAAAGCATTGATAAGGGCAACTTCCTCCACAATATGGTAAACCGGTATTACTGGATTTACATTCACAAAAGCCTTCTGGACATCTGGCGGGATATTGCAACATGCCTTGTAATATAAAACCTTATCAGCATCAATTCCATAACTTTCCCTGCTGTCATAAGGCATTAAACCTTCTGTTATATCTGTCTTTTTAAGGCTGGCCCCTGCCTTGCTGGCAATATCTTTATAATTTTCATCTGCATACTTTATAAAATCATAAACCTTTAATGCTGCTGCTCCCATATCATCATATATTCTGGACAGTTCACGTATATACTTGCCCAGATTTGAATATATAAGTGCCGCATAATCCTTATTTACTTTAATAAGTGCCCTTACTGCCTGGTTAAAACCCATTGCAGGAAATGCATATATTATTGCATCACTGTCTGCAGTATATGTAACCCTGTATTCCCCTGCTGCCAGGTCACAAAGCCCAAGGAAATTGCCTGAACCTGCAACAACATTTAATCCTTCTGTAGTTATACGTACCCTTCCTTTGACAACCAGGCACATAGAAGTAACTGTAGTACCCCTGGTATATATCTCTGTACCTTTAATAATCTGGTTGACGCCATTTAATTTAAGCTCTGCATTCAATGGTTATCCTCCTAAATGTTCCCTAAAAGTTCATTATCTGTTATTATTTACAGCCTGCCATGAAACAGCAAAGCCATGAATAGCAGCCATTATCTTTTTATATTATACAATTTTATAATTATAACGTCAATGTAGCTTGCAAAACTTTCAGGCCGAACTGTTACGATAAACTCTACTGGCCATCTTTCATTTGACTGCCGAAGTCTGACAGGATAATTGGATGAATCTCTCATTTTACTTAAAAACTATTGATTATCTCTGAAAAGCCTTAAAAACAGGCAGTTTTATAGATACAAGCAACTGATACATAATTCAATCCATCTAAATCATTTCTGATATTATTATGCGAACTAAGTGAGCAACCACCAGTTCAACTGGTGGTTTGCTCACTTAGCATCAACACTGACATGAATAGTACAATCTAAACAATCTGATAAATAAGAAGCTAAAAAAGATTCATATCTTCCATTAGAGTCTTTTACAATTGATTCTTCAAAGAAAAACTCAAACCTATCAAATGAGGTTTGCTTAATTTTATGTTCTTTAATATCTAAATCATACTCACGACAGATGTGTATTTAAAACAGGTTTACCTATTGAGACATAACCCTCCATCGTATTAATATCTTGATTGTTCACAATATTATAAGCAACATCCACACAACATTCTGTTGGTCCATAAACATTAATAAATGTGGGTTCAATCTATACAAAATCCATATATTGTCTTAACGTAGACCACCGCAATTTTTCTCCACCAACCAATAAAAAATGAGCTGGCGATAAAATTGTCGTCTTTTGCTGAGTCATTAATTCTAAAATAGATGGTGTTACATCGCATACATCAATTTTATTATTTGCATGAAATATATGTATACTTCTACCAAAAAATTTAGTTTTTCTTTCTGCAATAATCAATCTATGCCCATAAAACAATGCATTATATACCTGTTTTACAGAAGAATCAAATGAGAAAGATGCTAATAACCCAATATTACAATTCTCACTTAATTTATCATATAGTATATATTTAAATGAGTTTATCAAATTAATCAAATTACGATACATAATCTTTACCCCTTTAGGAACCCCAGATGTTCCAGAGGTATACATAATATAAACCAAATCATCTGCGACAATATTAGGCACAGAAAATTCCACTTTATCATTTTGATTAACTGCAATTGCTAAACACTCCACTTTACCAACACACTTATTAAAATCTGATAAAATTATTTTCGCACCGACATTCTTAACAATATAATTCACTCTTTGAGGTGGTATATCATCTTCAATTGGCACATAACAACATCCACACTTCAATACTCCAATCATATACTCAACGAATTTTATTCCACGTTGCTGATATATAACAATTGGTTCATTTTGTTGCGAAATATGTTTTGAAAGTTCAAATGCAATATAATCTGTTTCCCTTTCAAGATCCTGAAAAGATATTTTCTCATCAAGATATTGGATGGCAATTGAATCTGGGCAGTGTGTGGAAAAATATTTTATCTGATATATTATTTCATTAATCACTAATAATCACCTTTTTCTCTCCACTATATTACCAGCATATCATATTTTCACATTCAAATTTCTTTGAAACAGAATCCAAAATGTGTACACTACAATTACTGACTCTAAATGGATTAGTTTTATTACTCCACTCCATATTATTAATGAGGTAATAAATAATATTAATGACACCACTATGAGTAACCACTAAAACATTATCATTTCCACTTCCATAATCCACCATTAGATTTGAAAACCAATTCTCTATCCGAGTATAAAACTCAACCGGACTTTCCCCATTCGGATATTTCTCATCCATATCCAAAGTATTAAAATACAATCCGGGATATTTTTCTTCCGCAGTTTTGTTCAACATTCCTGCCAAATCTCCATTATTCATCTCTCGAATTTTAGGATCTTGGATAATGGGAATCGATAATTTTTGGGATATATAAGATGCAGTTGACATCGTTCTTACCAAATCACTTGAAATAATATGCTTTATATTATATTGTTCTTTATTGTCAAACAAATATTCTGATAATAACTTAGCTTGCCGGTGTCCTTCCTCAATTATATCCATATTACTCCATCCTCCCCTATATGAATCATCATCTTTTCCATGCCTAACAAAATATATTTTCATTTTTCTCTCCCAAACATCTTTTATTTTTCTTCACAAATCATCTCAGAAAGATTATTAAAAAAAGTATATATTAATTCCTGCTTACAATTACCGCTATAAGATAATGTCAAGTATAGTCTATCCATAATATCAAAACGTAAATTAATAGGGAAAACATTATTTTCATATTCTGGTAACAATTCAACCTTTTTACTTTGAACAATTTTTTGATATTCAAAATCGTTACGCAAATCATTTATAATAACATTAAGCGGATATACATTCTGTGCATTATACAACCTATTACACTTACTCATATTATGCTTATACTTTTTCATAAATGCCTCTATATCCTTTATTTGCGAACAATCAAAACACATACTAATAATATTTATGAAATTCCCTAACACTTTTTCTCTATTTGTATGCATTCTATTTGATACAACACATCCGTATGTAATATTGTCCTTAATAATTGTATAAAGCGAATTCACTACTACATAATGCAAAAATGGGACAAAATTATTGTTAAACTTATGGATGTTTGATAAAAACGTATCAAATTCAAAACAAGTTGAAAGACAATATAATTTATCATCGTTATGTTTGTGATCATCAAAGATGTTGATCACATCAATCTTTTCACTAATATGAAAACAATTATCCTTGATTAAACTATTTGCTTTAAAAAAGCCATTATATTGTGAAATATCTCTAGATCTCTCCTCCAAATAGTCACAAATCAAACACGCAAGTAATCGGATCGATTCACCATCCAGCAGAGAATGATGAAATAATATTTCAACCTCTCCTTGATTATCTACAAAAATACAAAAAAAATCTTTTGAAATCTCTAGACTGTATATACTTTGACACCTTTTTACAACCTTTCGGGAATGCTTTTGCCAACAAACCGTCCCTTTTTTATACCTAGGCTCCAAACAACTTATATCCAATTTATCGAACAATTCTGTAAGTTTACTATATAAATATTCAGGTTCAAACGAAGGAAAATGTAAAATGCAACCCTCATAATACATTTCTGACTCAGGATATAAAAATTTGCACATAGCCATTTGCTTTTGCAATTCCCAAATCGGAAAATCTGTGTTTTCCTCTTCCTCTAATTATATATGGATAAGAGCTTTGATACAAAAATAAAGATGAAAATCCCAGTATTTACACTGTTTAGCCAGTATTTTTTATAGAGTACCTGGAGAACAGCAGCACGCTGGCCGGGCGAAGGAGAAGGAAACTGATAGACGAGGAAACAGGGGAGAGATTTCAGGCTGACCAGGAAATCCGGCTGGTTTATGGCTCCAAAAATTTCTGGAAATGTTACATAAAAGAGTTTACCACCATCTTAAAGGTGCTTAGCGATAAACAGTACAAAGTCTTTGTGTACATTTTGGAACATATCAGACCGAGTGATAACAGGTTTAACGCCACCTATCATGACATCATGAAGGGCACAGGGTGCTGCCGGCAGACAGCGGCGGCCACTCTGAAGAAGCTGCGGGAAAATAATTTTATGCGGAAAGTTCAGTCAGGGGTATGGATTATAAACCCGGATATTCTGGTAAAGGACAATGACCGTAAACGTCAGATGCTTCTTTCATAGTACCAAGCTGAGCCGAAAAAAGAGAACTAAAAGACAGAGGGATGTAGGCTGCAGCCTTGATGCTGGTTAAGGTTCATCTTTTGCTATATATCATTATTCATTTTTTTGCAGATTACCGCACCATAACAAGGCCACATTTTAGCCAAATTATAGCACAAATCACGTCCGCTTTTTGCCCATTAATGAAAACACCGGGCAAATTTGTACCCAAAATGTGCACATTTATGTCCCCATTTCCGACACAAATTCAAGATAACCTCGGATGGCAGGAAACTGGGGCTGGATCAGAGAATTATTAGCCCGCTATTGCCCGACGATGCAAGCAGCAAAGTAAATGCTTGTATAGACAACGTTTACCATATCTGGAAGGATTACTCTGATACAAAGGCAGCACAACTCATCTTTTGCGATATTTCGACACCTAAAAATGACGGCAGCTTTAACATCTACGATGATATCCGAAACAAACTGGTACGACGTGGTGTTCCTAAAGAACAAGTGTACTTTATCCATGAAGCGAACTCAGATGCACAGAAAAAGGAGCTGTTTGCGAAAGTACGCAGCAGTCAGGTACGTATTTTCATTGGAAGTACACAGAAAATGGACGCTGTAACCAACGTACAGGACAGGCTTATCGCATTACATGATCTGGATGCGCCTTGGCGTCCGCGTGATCTGATTCAAATAAGCGGCAGGATTGTCAGGCGTGACAACCAGAACGAAAAAGTACACATATTCCGTTATGTCACGAATGGTACTTTTGATAGTTACCTATGGCAAACGCTGGAGAATAAGCAAAAATTCATATCCCAGATCATGACCAGCAAATCCCCTGTTCGTTCCTGTGAGGACGTTGACGAAAGCGTACTATCCTTTGCCGAAGTCAAAGCTTTGTGTGCTGGAGATCCACGCATAAAAGAGCATATGGACTTGGAGCTGGAAGTTTCTAAGCTAAAGATTATGAAAGCTGACCACAACAACAGGCAATACAGGCTGGAGGCTGACCTTGGCGAAGATCCACGCGGCAATATCACCCGTATCGACAATGCCATTGGCAAAATCCCAGAAAGCTTGGAAAAATACAAGGCTGACCTGGAAAACCTGCTCCAGCAGCAGGAAGCAGCTATGACAGAAGCTGGCAAGCCATTTGAGCATGAAGAAGATCTGCGCATAAAGTCTGCCCGTCTGGCAGAGCTGGATGCAGAGCTTAATCTCAGTGGGAGGGCACAGGAAACAGCGTAACATCGTGCATGGATGCAGTGGCAGCATTTACAGCACTGGAAAATGGCAGTGCCACATTTACGGATTATTTGGAATATTGGGACGCAAAGCCGAAATATAAGAACTGTATTTAAAAGGCTGATATCTTTATATGAACAGCACAAAAATTACAATAGTAATATCTGCAAATCTATGGTAAAATAATAATGAAAGGCAGGCGGTAAAGTTATGCATAAATTTAAACCATTAAATGATTACATTTTCGGTAAGACGTTCGGTGAAAAAGGTGATGAAGAGCAGCTTCTCTCGTTGCTGATATGCGATCCTGGCAAAGACGAAGCATAAGAAGCTGGTCAGCATTGAGATTGTAGAACACAGGACATTTACAGCGGAGGTTGTCGGTGACAAGACGAGTATCCTTGATATCCGTGCAGTAGCCGAAGATGGAACTAAGATAACTATCGAAGTTCAACTTCGAGACTACGGGAATATGGACAGGAGGAGCCTTTTCTACTGGAGCAGAGAGTCCGCAAGTGGTCTGGCGAAAGGTTAGGATTACAGCCTGCTGTCAAACGTAATTGCAATCAATATTGTGAACTTTGAAGCCGTGGCGGTTGATGATTTCCATACGGTATTCCATTTATGGGAGGACACCCACAGAGAATGTATGCTGACAAATGCACTTGAAATCCACTTTATAGATATGAAAAAGTTCAAAGTCCTGCCGGATAAGGATATTAAAAATAATTCCCTGCACCGCTGGCTTACTTTCTTTGACCAGA